>CAZAHL010000012.1:0-48053 GCA_964484845.1 uncultured Chryseolinea sp.
TTTTTAATTTTTAAACTTTTTTCCCTTTTTATTTATCCCGAACTCAGGTTGATAGTAATCTTGCCAAAGATATACGTGTATGGGAACGACAAAGAACATACCGAACAAAAATGGAAGTAAAATCCTTTTAGCACGTTCCTGTATCAGTTGTTTCCAGTTCCTGTTTTGAATAGCAAAGTAAACGCCCATTCCGGAGACAAAAAACAACAGTGGTATCCTCCATACGTTCAGCATCGTCATCGGAATCCAAAGTGCCTGCCATGGTTTTTTGTTTGCTATGAATCCGATCATTACACCCCAGGGCTGAAAGGCGATGGCAATGTGATATATTAAAAGCAATCCGATGGCAATTACTCGGAGCCAATCGATATCGTATCTTCTGCTTGATGTTAACATTTGCTTGTGGATAGTAGTGTCGATTAATATTATTATTTCAGCATCGCGGCAATTTCAGGCCGTGTCTTTTCAATGTATGGGTAATCCAACTTCAAGCCCATGGGCCCGAGTATGGTTCCCATCATATCGTAGCTATTCTTTACGTCATTGAAAGGACCCGCCACAGATTGGTAGGCGGTAGCACCAAATTTGTTTTTGATTGTTTTGTCGGCACCCTTATCCAATAATATTCGCACGATTTCCGGGCGACAAAAGAATGCAGACGTATGAAGGGCAGTTGAGCCGTCGTTATTTTGAAAGTTCAGGTCAGCGCCTGCTTCAATTAACACTTTGGCCATTTCAGTCTTACCAAACAAGGAGGCAGAAATTAGCGGACTTGAACCTCCATAGGGGTCTTTCTCATTAATGTTAGTGCCTGCAGCGATGTGTTGTTTCAGGGCAGCCAGGTTTTCGGTGAGTACTGCGGTATGGATGTCAATTTCGGGCGGCTTCACTTCATTTTTAGCCACGTCGGTGGAAGCTTTGTTTTCAGCAGAACCTTGCTTGCTGGTGCACGAGACATCCAATAGAAGGACTGCTAAAAGCATAATCCCAATGGCTGTTCTTAACGTGATGATCTTTTTTGTTTTCATGATTTTGATGGTTAAATGATTAAATTTTCACTGATGTAAAGAACGGGGGACCAGAAAGGTCCAGCGAAGTAGCTTTGCGGATAAAACCATCAAGTATCAGTTAATCAGTATAAATTATGGCGCATGAATATAAATTATGACGCAAACAGTGATACTGAAGCGTAAATTGTGGCCGGAAAATCAGTTTGTTAAAAATATTTAGGAACCTGAAATTCAATGGGCACATAAACTGTTGATTGCTCTTTTTTATTAGAATCGCATAATCTCAATTCTGCCAAAGCACTATGCCGGACTCCACGACCATCGAAAATGATTTTTTAGGCCAGGTTACCGCCGTCATAGAGAAAAATATATCTAATGAACAGTTCGGAGTTTCCGAGTTGGCCGGCGAAATGAACATGAGCCGGTCAAACCTATTGCGGAAGGTGAAGAAGGTGACCAAACTATCAGTGAGTCAGATGATCAGTCAGGTACGGTTAAAACGCAGTATGGAAATGTTGCGAAAATCCTCTTTAAATATTTCTGAGGTATCGCATCAGGTAGGTTTCAGCAGTACCTCCTATTTTATCAAATGCTTCCGGGAGTACTATGGATACCCACCTGGGGAAGTTGGGAAAAGAGATACTTCGGAAACGAGTTCCACTCCCATACATCAATCCAACCGGAAACGCAACTTAGTTCTGGCAGGCTCCCTTGGGCTGATTGTTGCTTTGGTCGTTGGATTTATTCTTTATAAGAGTTCGCAGTCCTCCACATCACTTACGCTTGAAAAATCCATTGCCGTGTTACCCTTTAAAAACGAAAGCAATGATTCCACCAATGTTTACTTAATCAATGGGTTGATGGAGTCTACCCTCACTAATCTTCAAAACATAAAAGATTTAAAAGTTATTAGCAGGACATCGGTTGAAAAATACCGGAACACGTCAAAGTCTATTCCTGAAATGGCAAAGGAGTTGGGCGTAAATTATTTTGTGGAAGGAAGTGGCCAGAAAATCGGTGAGGGCATTTTATTGAATATTCAGTTGATTGAAGCTTCAACCGATAAACACTTGTGGGCCAGACAGTATAGAAGAGAGGCCAAAGATATTTTTGACTTGCAACAGGAAATTGCAAAGGATATTGCACAGGAGATCAAAGTGATCATTACGCCGGAGGAAGAAAAGAGAATTGAGAAAGAGCCAACAGATAATTTGGAAGCTTATGATAATTTTCTAAAAGGCAAAGATCTGTTTTATAAAAGTACAAGCGCAAGCCTGAGGGAGTCTATTCCCTATTTTAAAAAGGCTATTGAATTGGATAATCAATTTGCCCTGGCCTATGCAAATGCGGTTATGGTCTATTACTACCTGGATATTTTTCAAGTAGAAAAAAAGTATACCGAGGAGATCAATGGGTATGCAGACAAGGCCATGTTCCTAGATCCCAAATTAGGGGAAAGCCTTATTGCTAAAGCATTAGCTTACGCGCATAAAAAAAAGTACGAATCGGCAGTTCCTTACCTTGAAAAAGCGTTGGAATACAATCCAAACTCCGGCCTTGTAATTCACTTTCTTACTGAATTTTATAGCATATATGTCCCGAATCCAGCGAAGTACCTGGAGTATGCGCTGAAAGGCGTCCGCCTGGACATTGCTTCAAGTGATTCCGCTACCATAAGCTTCAAATACTTTCATTTAAGCAATTCGTTCATTCAAGCCGGGTTTGTTGATGAAGGTATTCAGTATGTCGACAAGTCGCTTGCGTATGATCCTCAAAATCCTTTTTCAAGATACGTAGGAGTCTTGTTTCGATACGCTCGAAACAAAGATCTTAAACTGACAAAAACACTTCTGATCAAAGAGTTTGAAAAAGACACTACCCGGGTAGATATCGTCAAGGAAGTTGGAAAGGTCTGTTACGTCATGAGAGATTACGAAAATGCCTATAAATACTACAAAAAACTGATTGAGCTAAGACAATTACAGCACCTTGAAATTTACAAAGAAGAAAACTTGCCGATTGCGTTGGTATTTTCGAAAATGGGCCTTAAGGAAAAATCGGAGGAGTATGTTAAAAGTTTTAAAGATTTTGCGGACAATGACCCATCGATCTATAAACATCTGCTATTATCGATGTACTATTCGTATCGGGGCGATGCCCCAAAAGCCATTGAGCATATGAAATTGTTTTCAAAAGAAGATAATTATCATTATTGGATTCTTTTGCTGAATAACGATCCCCTGGTTGACACGATCAAAGACCTGCCTGAATTCAAAAAAATAATGAGCGACTTGGAAACCAAGTTCTGGGATAATCATAAAAAAATTAAAGAGACACTGGAAGAGAAGGGATTGCTATAAGTACTCAAAACCATGAATCGCTCAGAATTTACCGTGTTTAAATGACTGAAAAAACGAAACACAATGGTTAATAGAAGTATTCTCAACAATTGACTGATTTTTAATCGCGATATTAGTCGCTTACTATCCGTTATCTTGACGCTAACAAGACCAAAATAACTGCATGAGCCATTCTACATTCCGGTTCCTTTTACCAACTGTATTTCTTTTTCTTTTTTATTCTGTTAACGCCCAGGACAATTGGAATTTACCCTGGACTGTTATTGGAGATTCTGCTGACCTAAAGCTAAAACAGAACGTCATGATCACCGGCAAAATAAGATTGAAAGGTTCACGGGAGCCTGTGGTCGGTGCATCCATTTCCGTCGAGACGTTTAAATATTTTGATTATTCGGATCAGCGCGGAAGTTATGTGTTGGAACTTCCGCCGGGCAGGTACCGGGTAACGGTGAAGCACGTCGGAATGAAAAACGCTTTAATCAGGCTTACAGTTTTATCAGGCGGACTTCTAAACGTTGACATGGAGGAAGGCGCAACCGACCTTCAGGAGATCATTATCAGTTCGAGGCCAATCGATAGCAATATAAGGCAATCTCTTTCTGGACTTACTAAACTAAACGTGCAGGAAATCAGGACGTTACCCACGCTTATGGGTGAGGTTGATATTTTGAAAAGCCTGCAGCTAATGCCTGGTGTTAGCAGTGTTGGTGAGGGGTCTTCCGGTTTTAATGTGCGAGGTGGCCGGATGGATCAGAATCTTATCCTATTTAATGATGTGCCTTTATTTAACACCTCGCACGCATTGGGTTTTGTTTCCGCATTTAATCAGGATATCATTAAAGACTTTAGTTTATACAAAGGAAATGTCCCTGCCAATCATGGAGGAAGAGCTTCATCGGTATTAGAAATAACGACGCGTCGCGGAGATTTTGAGAAATGGAAATATCTTGGTGGAGTGGGTCCAATCACCAGCAGGATTAGTGCTGAAGGTCCAATTAAATCCGGTAAGACTTCCTTATTGCTTGGCGGAAGAATATCCCATGCAAATTGGATACTCAAAAAGGTGTCTGATCCTCAGGTAAAAAAAAGCCGGCTATCCTTTTACGATGCTTATGCCGGATTGAGTCATCGTTTCTCCCCAAATAGTACGGCTGATTTTAACTTTTATTCCAGCGAAGACGAGTTTCAATATTCAGATCAGTTTGGATATTCCTGGAATAATTTTTTAGTGAATGGAAGCTGGCAGGGATTTGCAAACCGAAAAGCTTCCCCTGTGCTTACGGCATCGTATGGTCACTTTAGCAATACCTTAATTGATCCTTCAGGAATTGATGCTTCTGAGCTTACGAATACAATGGACTATTTTCAATTAAAGGAATCTGTCAATTACGTGCCCAATGAAAATCATACCATCGTCGCAGGAGTGTCGGGAATCGGCTATTTCCCCAAACCTGAAAGGTCGCAAGGATACCGCGGAAACACGGCGGTTGCTAGGAGGTCGGCCGATAAAAACAACGGAGTAGAACTAGCCATTTTTGCCAACAATGATTACCAGATTTCCGAAAATCTTTCGGTCTCGTTTGGCTTACGTTATTCGCATTACATGCATTTGGGAAGCGACACGGTATACAAGTATCTTGAAGGACTTCCGAGGACCGTCTCGTCGCAGTCCGATACATTACACTATTCAAATTTCAAAACGATCAAAACTTTTGGAGGATTGGAACCGCGAATTTCCGCGCGTATAAATATCGCTCCGAATCAATCTTTCAAGGCGAGTTATAACCGAATGCGGCAATACATTCATTTGATTTCGAATACAACATCGCCAACTCCCATTGACCTATGGCAAGTAAGCAACGAATATCTCCCACCTCAAATAGCGGATAACTATTCCGTTGGATACTTTCTGAACTTAAAAGACAACCGTTGGGAAACGTCCATCGAGTTCTTTTATAAGGATATGCAGAACCTTGTGGAATATAAAGACTTTCCAACCCTTTTTCTAAACCATCACCTGGAAACGGAATTACTCACAGGGGTTGGTCGTGCGTCCGGTGGTGAAATCTACATCAGGCGTTTAAAAGGGAAATGGACCGGTTGGATTTCCTATACTTATTCCCAGACAGAAGTGAAGATTTCTGCCAAAGACGGGGCCGAGGCGATCAACGATGGAAAATGGTATCCTTCAAATTATAATAAACCCCACACGTTTAATCTCGTCATTGATCGCAAGATAAGGGGCAATGGGGCATTTTCATTGGTCTTATCCTATAATTCCGGGAGACCTTTAACTGCTATCGAATCAAGCTACCTGGTCGGCGGCACGGTTGTTCCGGTGTATTCAGAACGGAATAAGTATCAAATACCAAGCTATATCAGGTTAGACCTGTCAGTAACCATTGGCAATGTGTTCAAGAAGATCGATGATTCACTTGTATTCTCGATTTACAATGTTTTTGGACGCGATAACGCGTATTCTGTCTTCTATCAACGCCCTGCAAACAATTACTTTATTCCAAAGCCGTACAAGTTGGCAGTACTTGGAGCAGCATTACCATCGTTGACCTATAATTTCAAATTCTGACATGCAACCTAAACAACTATATGGATATGCGCTGGCTAGGAATTGTGCCAGGTTCATAGCCCTATTGCTATTCAGCAGCTGCCTCACACCGGTTGAAATCAAAACAGAAAACATCGGAGGACGGCTGGTCATTTCAGGACAGGTAAGCACCTTGGAAGATCAGAATATTGTCCAGATCGGCACAACGGCAGATACCGAGCGGCTGCCCTTTCCAGTATCAGCCGCCAACGTCTCCGTGGTGGATGAGGAGACCGGTGAATCTTATTCGTATTTCGAAGATCCATTTACACCAGGATCATACTTATTGGAGAACTTCATAGGAACACCGGGGCGTACCTACCACCTCCAGGTACTGACGCCGGATGGAAGATCCTATGAATCAGCATCGGAACAAATGCCTGGAGCGGTGGGAGATGTCACCACCCGTTTTGAATTTCAACGCGAACAATACGTAGACTTTGAAGGCATAGTTTCCGATCAATTATTTATCAAGATCTTTGCTGCGACCACCATTCCTGCCCGCGAAGAGCCGTTATTTTTGAATTGGCGTGTTGATGAGGCATTCTTATTATCTCCTACAGATTTTCCTGATCCTTTCGGCACCATCCCTCCCCCCTGCTATGTAGTGCAGAATGCCGATCCGCAGCGTATTGTCCTATTCAATGGAGAAGATCTGAACGTCAACAGCTTCGAGTACCTGGTATGCTCGCGTGTTATCGATTGGACTTTTCTTGAAAAGCACACCTTTTCAACCTACCAATCGTCGTTAACAAAATCTGCTTTTGAATATTGGCGAAAGGTGAACATACTAGCCAATCAGGTAGGCTCGATCTTCGATACCCCGCCCGCTCAAATTGATGGAAATATCCATGCTGTGCAGAACGAAGATGAAAAGGTCTATGGGTATTTTCAGGCGACCAATCAGGTGTTAACGCGTTTTACAGTCTTCCCCACGGATCTTCCAAATCCCTTAAATGTAACCACCTGCACGTACTCCGAAAACAGAACCACCTACCCTGCCCGTTGCCTGGAATGTTCGACTGTCAGGAACAGCAGTTACCGTCGTCCGGTCTGGTTCTGACCATGAGTATGGACCGACTATGGTGGCTGCCGATTTGAAAAGGCGCTATCGATCCACTCCGCCTCACCTAATGCTGTGTGCGTTGATATACTTTGGGAGTATCGTTATTTCTGGAACTGACGAATAATTTTCGCTTTACACCCCTGGCCTTTTTTATATCGCGGGCCTGACCTTTTACGACAAATCCAGAAGCCTGAGCCGTCTGTGCTGTAAATTGTCCTTTCCCATTGCCTTTTAACAACAGCCCATAGCCCCCATCAAACCTTCCGATATCAGGTTGAACAGCAGTCAGATTCCCTGCGACAAGAAGGTCAGAAGAACCATCGCCGTCAATATCCTCTATGCAGATGGCATAAATTGGAAACACCTGACTTTCCAATGGCAGCGGTGTGACTTCGAATTTACCATTACCGAGATTTTCGATGTAACTCGACGCAAATGTGAATGCCTCCTTATGGATAAATTTTTCCTGCTGGTCTGGAGACAAAATATCTTCTACCCTTACATCTTTATAGCTTGAGTATTTGAGAAATCTTTTCTTGAGCGAAGGAACCTGCTTCACCAACTGATCTCTTGAGATAAATGGATAGCGTATTCCATGGTTATAATAAGTTAATAAGTGATCAAGACTGTTGTTGCCATCGATGTCACCAATCAGCATACCTACCGGTTCTTTTTCGCTAGGTCGAAGCCTGCAGTTAAGTCCAGCGTTTCCCGCAATCAGGTCGACATCTCCATCTCCATCCATATCCTGCGCAGCAACGCTATGCCACCAGCCATTGGTTTCGGCAAGCCCGAAAGCTTTAGTCATATCTTTGAAGTAGCCTGAATCATTTTGGATCAGCACCGTGACGGGCATCCATGAGCCCACCATGATCAGATCCTCACGTTTATCTCCATTTACATCTGCCCATAATGCATCGTTTACCATTCCCGGTAATACAAGGTCTCCCGATGACGTTGGCCATAGTTGCTTTGTTCTATCTTCAAAGTTTCCGTTACCATCATTGATCCACAGGAAGACAGGTGGATCAAGGCCGTATTTGCCCGGCACAACGCTACCCCCGATAAAAACATCCATGTCACCATCGTCATCAATATCAGATGCCCTTATACAGGATGCATTCACATACACGGCAGGGAGTTTACCCTTCGCAAATTTTCCCCGGCCATCATTGATGTATAATCTTGGCATAAGATTAACACTTCCTGAACCAAACTGCTGACCACCGGAGACAACCATCAGGTCCTGCGATCCATTTCCATCGGCATCGAATAGTATGGCATCTGTATCTTCTGCCAATGAATCCGCTGCTATAGCTGGCTGACTAGTTCTGCCAAATGTTCCCTTTATTTGCTGAATGAAAATGGCACCTTCTTGCCCCGTGGCACCGCCAACAAAAACATCGTCAAGCTTGTCCCCGTTAACATCACCAATGGCCAGCGCAGGTCCTTCAGTTGACAGCATATCTGGTATGGGTCGCTCCGCGTTAAAGGAAATAAAATCATTTTCGCGATGTTTGAATGGAATATCATCCTGCTCGGCTAATAACGGTCGTATTGCTTTTGGCGATCGCTTTGTGTTATGTGAAAGGGATTCTGATTTCTTCAGCGTCACCGTAGCATTAACTTTAATGGCGTATAGCCACTGTGATGTATTTCCTGGCCAGCTGACAAGCATGGAGTCAATTTGAGGGACGTTGCCCACGCCTACATGCATTTTGTAGTCTACCGAAGATAGCCATCCCCGTGTGGGGATCTGCTCCTGGAAAAACATGCGGTTCCCCGCGTATACCATCACTGATACACCGATGCCAAAAGAATTTTTCTCTTCACCCTGAAAGATCAGATTGACATAGCCGCCACTGTCCTGAGCAATGTCATTGCGGTAAATAAATGGCTTTCCATTAATGTTATTCACAACCAGGTCAAGATCTCCATCATTGTCGAGGTCACCATAAGCTGCGCCATTGGAAAGACTGGACTCCCCTCCGGTCCAGGCATTTGTTACATCACTGAAAGTAAGATCACCATCATTCCGAAAAAATACATTTGGGACTTTACCCGAAGGCATCTGTTCGCTCAACTGCTGATCTGAAAAAAAGCGCTGGGCCGAATCATGGCTGATGTAATTGATATAATCCAGGTCATTCGGTCGACCTACAATTCCATTGGTTATAAAGAGATCTTTATTACCGTCATTGTCGAAATCGGCCAGCGTGGGACTCCAACTCCAATCGGTAGCCTCCACACCTGCCAATGGTGCTATATCACTGAACATTAAATTACCCTGCGCGTCAAGTCCCTGGTTCAGCTGCAGGGCATTGCGCAGGAACTGATAATGGTATCCGTATTTCAACCGAAAATCATAAATTTCGTAGCTATCCTCCCCGGCCGTGGTTTTGATCACCTCCTCATCCTTTGGCAACATATCAAGTGTAAGGATATCGGTCCAGCCATCATTATTAATGTCTGCAATGTCGTTACCCATACTAAACCGGCTAGAATGTGGAATTGCTTTTTCCAATTCCTGGCGAAAGGTGCCATTGCCCTGGTTGATGTAGAGATAATCATTCTCGTTGAAGTCATTGGAAACATAGATGTCGAGGTAACCGTCACGATTAAGATCTGAAATACCTACAGCAAGGCCATAACCGATCTGACTGTTCAATATTCCAGCTTGAGAGGTTACTTCAGTGAACCTCATACTCCCCGAGGGTATAAATTCATTGCGATACAGCTTATCTCCTGCAAAAGGATCACTTTGATAACGCAGCATGGCATGACCGTATGATCTTGTTGTGTGTACGGCATGGTTGACCAGGAACATATCAAGGTCTCCATCATTGTCGTAGTCGAAGAATGAAGCCTGCGTGGAAAAGCCCTTAAAATCCAATCCGTAAGAAGTAGTCATATCCGTAAAAGTCAGATCGCCATTGTTGATGAACAGCTGATTTCTGCCCTTGAATTTTTTATAGCTGCCAACGCCGCAGCTGAAGATGTCAAGGAGACCGTCGCCATTTACATCAGCCATCGTTACTCCCGTCTTCCAGTTTCCCTCTCCTCCAACACCTGCTCTCAACGTAATGTCCTCGAAGTGAAACCCGCCTTTGTTTAGGTAAAGCTTATTGGGATGCTGGTTGGAAGAGAAGTAAAGGTCTGGCAAGCCATCATTGTTGATATCGCCTATGGCTACGCCTGCGCCGTTATAGAAGTAGAGATATTCAATAATGTTAAAGTCATCGCTTTCATCCAGCGTATTCTCAAAATCAATATTACTTTGTGTTGAAGGAATTGAATAAAATTTTGTTGCGGGCATTTGATCATTATGGCATGATATCAACCCCATGATTGACCATACAGCGTATGATATCCTACGAACAAAAAAAATCCATTTATTCACTTCAGTTTCTTAAAGGCAACAATGCTATCACTATTCCGCCCTACCAGGATCACCTCAGCTTTTCTGGTTTGAACAGAGATTATGTCGCGTATCTCACCATCAACTCTAAAGCCTGAATCTTTGGCTGCCATTGCTTCAAAGTTACCATGACCGTCACCTTTCAACAAAGTGCCGTAACTTGCGTCATAGCGCCCAACTTCTGGTTTGACCCTGTAAAGATTGCCCGCCAGTAATATGTCAGGATTACTGTCTCCGTCAAAATCCGTGACGTGGATTCCATAAACAGGCGAAACCTGCGCCGCCGTGGGAAGTGGTTTCAGGGTAAATTTGCCGCCTCCTTCATTGATCAATATGCTTGTTGCCAGATCATATACATCCAGCTTGGCAGCGTTTTTCATTTGTTCGGGTGTAAAGATATCGGTGATGGTCTGGTCCCGATAGCTTTCGTATTTCAGATATTTTTTTTTCAAAGAGGGTATCTTTCCAATCAGGTCATGGCGCAACGCCATAGGATAACTTTTTGTACCGAAATAGGTGCATACGATTTGCTCCACCGTGCCATTCTGGTCAAAATCATTAACGTACATGCATACTGGTTTATCGAAAGACGCTCGGAATCTTGAGTTGAGACCGTGGTTGCCAATAACAAAATCGACATCACCATCCTTATCCAGATCGGCTGCTTTGATCCTGTTCCACCAGCCATTTGTCTTTGCCAACCCTGCTTCAAAAGTATGGTCTGTGAATTTGCCGTTGTTATTAATAAATATGCGGACTGGCATGTATTCACCGATGATAATAAGATCCATGTCTTTATCCCCATCAATATCAGACCAGGCTGCATCCGTGATCATGCCGATCTTTTTCAACGCGGGGGCTATTTGTGCGGAAACATCCGTAAGGTTTCCAGTGCCGTCGTTATTCAATATGTACCCATTCACCGGAATGCCATAAAGAAAGGGAATCTGCCGAACGCCAACGAAAAGATCCTGGTCACCATCACCATCATAGTCAGCTGCCTGAACAGTGGAGGTGCTTTCAAAATTTGCGGTCGGAAGGGCCTGTTTCGATTTAGTAAATCTGCCCTTTCCATCATTGAAATAGAGTCTACTCAACAGCTCTCCAGAGGAATTGGAAAATTCCGTTCCTCCGCTGCACACATAGAGATCCTGATCATGATCGCCATCAGCGTCAAAGAAAACACTCCCCATGTCTTCGGCACCTTTGTCTGTTTCGAAAATGGGTTCATTTAAGCGTTTGAATTCCCCTTGCGGGGTTTGAACAAACAATGCCCCGGCCTGATCCTTAGGCCCACCGATGTAAAAATCTTCCAGACCATCTCCATTAACGTCTCCTTTAGACATTCTTGGTCCCTCTGTGCTCAGCATGTGATAGATCAGGTGGTCACGGTCGAAATCCACAAAATCGTTTTCGTGCTGTACAAAGTCCAGCTTGGGATCATATGATTGAAACAAAATGTTCCCGGAATCTTTGGTTGGGTCTAAAACCTTCTCTTTAACCGGTGCCTCACCGTTTTTTTGTTCAAGCACCAGGGTTTGATTGGTGGCTACCTGATCGAACACATTGGAAGTCCCATCCGGCCATTCTATCAGTACCTGATCAACTGTATCGATCAGTCCTAATCCGACATTTGGTCTCGGATCCATAGAGGATTCAAAACCACGAATGGGCATTTGCTCGATATAAAAGATCTTGTCACCTTCTTTTAAAGTTATTTTCGTTCCAAAAGCAAAAGTATTTTTGCCGGTGCCTTTGAGCTGAAACTTCATAAAATGATTTTTAGGAAGCAGCACATTCGATTCATTCCGGTAAACCGAAGCTTGTTCATTCACATTATTAATGACAAGGTCGAGGTCACCATCATTATCCAGGTCGCCATATGCAGATCCATTCGAAAAGTTGGGTTTTCCCAAACCCCAGGTTGCCGCCTTGTCAGTAAAATGTAGATCGCCCTGGTTCTGAAAGGCGAAGTTGGCAATGGGCGTTGATGGAATGAATTCAACAAGCTTTTTATAATCAACACGATTTCCGGAAATGATCGTCTTCACGATCTCTTCATTCGAAACGTACTGCAAATAATCTTGATTTGTAAGATCCTGGAAGATGCCATTGGCGACAAAAATATCTTTTAACCCATCGTTGTCCATATCAAACATCAAAGCTCCCCAACTCCAGTCGGTTGCTTCAACACCAGACAATCTCCCGATCTCGCTAAAGGTATCGTCTCCATTGTTAAGCTGTAGCATATTGCGTGTAAACTGATGGAAGTAATCATTCTTAACATTGAACTGGTAGCGATCCCAGTTTTCAAAAGTCGTTACGGTTTTTAACCTTGCGTTGTCCTTGGGCAACATTTCTGTCACGAAAATGTCCGGATAGCCATCATTGTTAATATCAGCGAGGTCAGCACCCATTGAAGCGCCACTGATAGAACGCATTTGCTCCGTAAGACTCTCTTTGAACGTTCCATTGTGATTGTTGATATACAGATAGTCACGCTCAAAAAAATCATTCGATACGTATATATCAGGCCAGCCATCTTTGTCAATGTCCCCTACCGTAACCCCAAGTCCAAAGCCGATCACGCTGCCATAAATACCGGCTTCCTCGCTCACATCGACAAAATGCTCGCCATCGTTGCGCAGCAGTTTGTGACCACCCAAGGGGTCGCGTTTTGGTCTTTCATTTTTGCGCAGATTAAAGCTGCCGATCGCCTGGTATGAATTATTGAGAATGTAAAGATCAAGGTCCCCATCCTTGTCATAGTCGAAGAACGCAGCATGAGTAGTGTACCCCCGATCAGCCACACCATAGGCCTCACCCTTTTCCTCAAAGGTAAGATCTCCTTTATTGATGAACAGCTCGTTCTGTTTATTGTCGCCTTTTACATCGCCTGAGTTACAGAGGTAAATATCGATCAATCCATCGCCGTTGACGTCCGCCATGCTAACACCGGTTGACCACGCCTTGGTACCGGCGACCCCCGCTTTAACTGTGATGTCTTCGAATGTGAAGTCTCCTTTATTGAGGAACAATTTGTTAGGAGTCATGTTCCCGGTCAGATACACATCGATAAGCCCGTCGTTATTGATGTCACCCAAGGCTACACCCCCGCCATTATAGTAGTTTCTATAGGTGTAGATATTGAAATCGTTAGCAAAAGTTAGCGTGTTTGAGAATTGAATCCCACTGGACCCGCTGACCTCTGTAAACAGTGTGAGCTGCTTTTCATCGGCAGGACTACACGCCCACCCCAGCAAGAGCAGCGCAACACAAACACTGGACCATTTCAAAACCAACTTATGAACAGCCATACCGTTAATTCTCATCCAATGTTGACTTCTTCTCAGATTCTTCCTTGAGATGTTTCTCGACTTTCAGGTCTGTGAAAACAGCCTGAACGAACTGATCGTCTTTAAGGAATAGATTTATTCTCCTTTTGCCGTCCATCTTATAATATACTTTGCCCATTGTTGGATGGTCCAACTCCTTAAAATCGTCGCCATACCATTTTTTGAAAAGTGGAAGTATATGCTTAAAAAGTATATCCGCCTTGAACTGTGGCGCCCAGGGTGCCCAGGATTCATACGTGAATGTAACCGGCATTTCATAGATCTTATCCTCGTAAAAGCTTGGATAGAATCTCATAGAGACGGGACTATTTAGTTCCGTGGAAAGCCGGTACTCCACGTTTTGATTCGTTGGTCCATGGGTTAAGATCTTTTTCCTGTTATAATCCCAGCAATGATCAAAGAACGCCTTTTTGCCCATGCCCAGAGATATTCCGAGAAACAGACTATCGTACTTCTTTTCTTCAGCTTCCCGCTTTTGCCTGTTGTTACACGAGATCATCAGTACAATGAAACCCACGACCAGAATGAATGTATAGTTTCTTTTTTTCATTTAATCTGCAATTTAATAGGTTAAAAATTGGGGCCTATCATTATTCCTGCCGACCAGCACCATTTTTTTTCGTTTGACAATCATGTCTTTTAAAGTCCGAATCTCTCCTTTTATCTGCACACCTGAAGATGCCGGCGATTCACTCTCGAATTTGCCGTTACCCAGGCCTCGTAAAAAGAGTCCGTAGCCAGCATCATAGATCCCGGTTTCAGGTTTGGCGCGATACAAATTACCGCCGAGTAGGATGTCGAGATTGCCATCTTTATTGAAATCCTTCAACAATCCTGCGTAAACAGGAAACAACTGCGCCTCCAGTGGAAGAGATATCTTTTTAAAAGTTCCATTACCCTGATTGATCCAGACAGCCGATTCAAAAGTATATGCATTTAGTTGAATGGATTTGGCAAGGATCTCCGGAACGAACATATCGGAGATCGTCTTTCCTTGATAGTCTTTATAATGAAGAAATTTCTTTTTCAGCGAAGGCATCTGCGCAAGAAGGTCCTGCCTGAGCACCAACGGATAGGATATACCGTGTTCGTAACGCGTGGTAATGTGCTCTACCGTTCCGTTTTGGTCAAAGTCGTTTACATAAAGGGAGACCGGCTCTTTTGAAGTTGCCTTGAAACGGGAATTGAGCCCGTGATTTCCAACAAAAATATCTGTCTTGCCATCATTGTTAAAATCACCCGTTTGTAATGCATGATACCATCCATCACTGCCCGCGAAACCATATTCTTTTGTACGTTCCACAAACTTTCCAGCCTCCTGAATAAAAACTTTTATTGACATCCATTCACCCGTGATAATTAGGTCGATGAAGCCGTCATTGTTGAGGTCGGCCCAATGGCTGTCGGTGATCAGTCCTGTCTTGATAAGTCCCGACGCCTGTGATGGCGTCACATCCTGAAAATTTCCCTTGCCATCGTTCGCCAATAGATACCCGTTTCCCGGCAAGCCGTATAAAAAGGGGATCAACCTTACGCCAACGAAGAGATCAATATCTCCATCCTTATCATAATCTGAAGCCGACACAGTTGACGTGCTTTCGAAACGCTGTGAAGTTGGAAGCGCCTGCTTGCTTTTGTCCAACTTATCCTTTCCCCGATTCATGTAAAGACGGTCGAGCAGTGAAGATGAGTTAGCCGAAAATTCGTTTCCTCCGCTGGTTACGTAGATGTCCTGGTGACCATTGTTATCTGCATCAAAGAAAACGCAGTCCGTATCTTCTGAATCCTTATCAACATCAAAAAGGCTTTGGTTAGCTTGCTCAAAGGATCCATTGCTTTTCTGGATGTACAGGCTTCCAGCCTGACCTTTAGCCCCACCGATGTAAAAATCTTCAAGCTTGTCATTGTTGATGTCCCCCGTGCAAACACAAGGGCCTTCGTTAGAAGCCATGTTGAACAACAGCCTGTCACGGTCAAAGTCAACAAAGTCATTCTCTTGATGTGTAAAGTTGACACTCGGAAAATTAGAAACTGATGTGAACAATGTAGCCGCAGGGTTGGTAACGGCTTTGGTGCGGACAGCCACGGCGTCCTTTTGAGAGACATCGAGCATTTGGTTAACAGGGACGTTCGTTCTTGTTGATACGCGCCCATCAGGCCATTGAATTACAATTGAATCAATTGCTTTTACATTCCCCGTTCCAAAATGCAGCCGGTAGTCCACGGAGGACATAAAACCCCTCATTGGAGAAAGTTCCTGGAAGAATTGTCTTCCACTATCCAGCAGCGTTACCTTAGCACCTATGGCAAATGTGTTCTTTCCTTCACCATGCAATGACAATGAAAATGTTTTGTTGGAATTCATTTGAACTGCTGTGTTCTCATAAATAAATGAAGGCATGTTGACATTGTTTAAAACCAGGTCAACGTCGCCGTCGTTGTCTAGGTCACCATAAGCGGAACCATTTGAATGTGAAGGTTGATCCAATCCCCATTCCTTAGCGAAATTGGTAAACGTGAGGTTGCCGTTATTATGAAAAGCGTAGTCCTGAATCTTGTTTGAAGGGATTGAATCGATAAGCCGCTTGATAACCGTCTTTTCTTTCTTCAGTATTTCACGGATCGTAGCAGGATCAGCGATGAAGCTTACATAGTCCTGGTTAATGAGATCCTTATAGATACCGTTGGCTACAAAAATATCTTTCAGACCATCGTTATCCATATCGAATATCAGGGCGCCCCAGCTCCAATCCGTTGCATGCACACCGGCGAATCTTGATATCTCTGAAAATGATCCATTGCCATTATTGAGTTGAAGCATATTGCGACTGAACTGCTTGAAGTAACCTTGCTTATAACTGAGGCTGAACTTGTCCCAGCTTTCAAACTGCGATGTCGTTTTCAAACGTTCGTCACTCTCCGGGAGCATTTCAGTCACATAGATCTCGGGGCTACCATCATTGTTGATATCTGCCATGTCCGCTCCCATGGATCCGAGACTGATCTCGCGAACATATGATTCGAGCGATTCGGTGAATGTGGCATTACCGTTGTTGATGTAGAGATAGTCTTTTTCAAAAAAATCATTTGATACATACATGTCCTGCCATCCATCATCATTGATATCACCAATCGTAACACCAAGTCCGAAGCCAATCACGCTTGAATAGATGCCGGCTGCCTGGCTCACATCCACAAAAACATCATTATCGTTTCTCAACAGGCGGTTCCCTCCCAGCGAATCCGGAATACTGCGTTGATCTTTTCGCAGGTCGAATCCCCCAATGGATCGAATGGAATTATTTAAGAGATAACAATCAAGATCTCCGTCCTTATCATAATCGAAGAAGGCCGCGTGTACCGATAAACCTTCGAAGGCAAGTCCGTAGTCAGCTGCTTTCTCGGTGAAGGTCAAGTTTCCGTTGTTGATGAACAATTCATTCTTCCGTCGTGCTCCGCCACCTGGTGGTCCAGATTTACAGATGTAGATATCGAGCAGACCATCGGCGTTTATATCAACAACGCTGACGCCTGTAGACCATACACCCTCTGTTGATAAACCGGCTTTCTCCGTAACGTCCTCAAACTTGAAATTGCCTTTGTTGATGTAGAGTTTATTGGAGACGAGATTACCGGTAAAAATAATATCGAGGAGGCCGTCCTGGTTGAAATCACCCAAACCTACACCGCCACCGTTGTAGAAGCTCTTAAACGTATAGGGATTTAATGCCTCAGTGTAGGTCAGCTTATTTTCAAAACTAACTCCTGATTTGGAGGGAGGATGCAGGATGAACAATGTATCATTTCGGATCTCAGATTTTTGTTTACAGGAAAGCATGGCTACCATGATCACAATCACAAGCAATTTTAGAGGATTGCATCCAATTCGCAAAAGTTCCATGATAACCATCAGCGGGAATTACATTTTAGAATGCAAAAATACTCTGAATGACGTTTAATACTAAAAAATTAATACGTGGTCGATTCTAAAACGTAGGCAAAAAAAAATTCTCTCTATTGATCATAAAAAAAGCAAGCACTTTAAATCGTGCTTGCCTTCTTAATGAATTATTCAAGGTTTAATATAAGGGGTTCTGCGTCATCTTGGAATTGATATCAAGCTGTTGCTTAGGGATCGGGAAGATTGCATATTTTGTGTCGCTTTCAGGCTTGGCTGATTTGAAACCCCATGCTGTTGAAAATTTGCCGAAACGGATAAGGTCCTGTCTGCGGGTCATTTCAGCAAACATTTCGCGGCCTCTTTCTGCAAGCAGTTTGTCGGCATCCAGGGTTGCGTAAGCGGTAACTTTAGCGCGCGACCTGATTTGATTGACGAGGGTTAATGCTTCACCACTTCCTGCGTCAATTCTCCAAAGTGCTTCTGCGCGTGCAAGGAGAATATCGGCATAACGAAAGATGACAAAGTCATTACTCATGTTATTGGTGCCGCCTTGTTCATATTTATATTTACCGATTCTAGCGCCACCCTGACGCCAGGAATTTGGACCGATTTGATTGAGCCGAGGTGTGAAATTCAATCCCGCTCCATCCGGGTCAGGCTGGGTTGATGTTTCACCTTCAAAGGCAGGGTCTTGAGCCTGTTTCCCATTCGGTAAATACTGAGGTCCTACCAGAAAGTTAGATAACCTGGTGTCTAATGTTCCAACATCATCGGGAATCTTATCCAGGTTGGCGTCCTTAGAAAGACCTTTCCACACGGGTCCCTGAGGGCCAGGATTCTTAACAGGATCTGAATATGAGTTATAAAATTCTTCGACAACTGAATAACCATTCCAGGGTTGTTGCGTCAGCTGAAATACGGATTGGCTGGCATAGTGAAGCGTCATCATCGGCCAGTTGAAACCTTCTGCGAAAACCTTATCGTAAGGATAGACAAGGATATTTTCACCTGATCCTGCATTGCTTACTCCAAAGTTGTCGGCGTAGTTGAGTTCCAGACTATACTTTGTACCGTCAATTATCGTCTTAGCATCAGCTGCGGCTTTTGCCCACTGCGGTGTACCGGTGTAAACCCCGGCGTTCAGATAAAGCTTGGTACGAATTGCGAGCGCAGCCCATTTCGTCATTCTTCCGTAAGTAGTCGCATCCTTGGCATCTGGTAACAAAGGTAGAATGTCGGTGATCTCAGATTCAACAAAATCGTATAGTTGTTGACGAGTAGCGTTCCCCGGTGTTTCAGTCGATTTAAAATCTGTTACTAACGGTCCTCGGGCGAAACCATCCAGGATCCAATAATACCATAAAGCCCGTATAGCGCGAAGTTCAGCAATGAATGCCGCTGCATTTTCATTTCCAGATGCCTCCAATTCCTCGAACTGCGATATTAACCGGTTAGCAGTATTTACCCCGCCATACAGAAATGTCCAACTGTTATTAAAGAAAGAGTTATCAGGGGTATAGTCATGCGTGTGCAATTGTTGCAGTACACCGCCATCATACCAGTCGCCGCCTTTTGTTGTGATAATCAGTTCATCAGATACAAGCTCGTTGGTTGACCAAAGTCCAGAATGATTACCTAATCCACCGAAGGATGAATAAGCTGCTCCCAAGGCAGCAATGAATTCGTCATCTGTTTTGAAAAAACTCTCTGCCGTGACACTACTATATACTTCTTCATCTAAATTGGTACAGGAGAACGTTACAAATGATAAGCTCAATCCCACCAACATAATTTTCTTAATAAATCTATTTTTCATAAGTCTTCGCGATTAGTGGTTAAAACCCAAGGTTTACGCCAAGTGTAAAAGTCCTTGTCGTAAAGTAAGTCGACCTTCTTTCAATCCCAGATGCAAGTCCGTCATCTGGTTCAGGATCTGTATCTTGGTACCGCACCTCTGGATCAACACCCGTGTAGTCAGTAATTGTGAAAAGATTCTGTCCCGTAACATAGACCCGGAAATTACGAATCATTCCACCGGTCTTGACATCAAAATTGTACCCAAGCGATGCGTTATTCAATCGCACAAAGTTTGCCTTTTCAACGTGAATGCTGTTTACGTTCGCTTTTGTAACGCTCGGATCATAGTATTTGGTTGTTACGATGTTCCAGTTGTTAATAGTTGTTGTTTCGTTGTTTTCATAGAAGGCCCTGTAACTGTTAAGGATGTCATGACCAAAAGAACCATTCACAAAAATATCAAGATCGAAACGTTTGTACGAGAATCTGTTGTTGAGCCCCACGGTCACTTTAGGCAAACCATTGCCAATTACAGTCTTGTCGTCATCATTGTCGGTAGATACAACACCATCCCCATTGATATCTCTGAACTTATAGGTACCATCGGCATTAACACCTTCGTAGACAAGTCCCCAAAGATCTCCTAAAGGGCTTCCTTCCTTAACGCGAACCAGATTTACTGCGCTTTGACCCGGAGATCCCATTGATGCTCTATACAAAACTCCTCCTTCTCCCAGCGAGAGATTGCCATCAGGAGTCTTCAAGCTTACTACCTCCGTTTTATATGTACCCATGTTTCCACCAACCGTCCATGTGAATGCGCCTTTATTAATTGCGGCATAATTCAGGCTTAGCTCAAAGCCCGAATTTTTTAATTCACCTAAATTAAGTTGCGTTTGGCCAAAAAGATTGGGTGGGACAGGAACCGGGATAGGAACAATCATATCTTTTGTTGTTCGCTGATACCAATCAACTGTACCCGATAGCTTGCTATCGAACATTGTAAAGTCAGCTCCAAAATCGATTTCAGCTTTGCTTTCCCATTTCAGGTCTGGATTAGGGTTACTAACAGGTCCATAACTGGGTCCATAAGCTCCGTTGTAGAAAAAACTGCCAGTCCGGCCGAACCTTTGAAGTGATATGTAAGAGTCAATGGGTTGTGTACCCGTTACACCATAGCTGGCCCTGATCTTCAGGCTATTGACAGCTGGAATTTCAATCAGGTTACTCAAGGTCACACCAGCACTTGCTGCAGGAAAGGTTCCCCACTTTTCATTTGCTCCGAACCGGGAAGATCCTTCACGGCGAACGCTGGCGGAAACAAAGAAGTTGCCGTTAAATGAAAGATTCAAACGTCCGAAGAATGCAACAAGCTTATTCGAGTGTGCGTAGCTGGTGACATCACCCAATCCGTTATTAAAATCGAGAGCGGCACCCATGTTATTATAGGTAAATGCATCTGTCAGGAAGTTACCGCCTACCATTTCAAACCCTTCATTGTAGAAGTACTGGTATGAATATCCACCCAGCAATGCAGCATCTACGCTTCCGAATGTTTTATCATAGTTAACAGTTGTTTCAAATAGGTCATTATACTTTTGATCAATTTTGCGACCTGCCAGGCCCTGTCCACCCTGCCCACCGAATTTTGAGGTCTTCTTGTTAGAGCCACCAAAAAGATCTTCTTCTACTTGCGCAGAATAAAAAGCGGCGGCCCGTAAACCATCAATAACATCACTAAAATCATATTCAGCGCGAAGGCTGACGAGTTGGCGTGACTCTTTCTTGTCACGCTCATTTTGCTCAACGATGGAAAGCGGATTGAAGAAATCGAATATATCTCTTTCAGCATATCCACCATAATTAGCACCAGCTGTTGGGCTATCGGTAGTATTATCATATACTGGCATCGTTGGATTGGCTAGAATGGCATAATTGAAACCAGCCGTATTTCCTTCCTGGATATCCTTTGTCGTCGAAGAAAAGTTCAAGGAGAAGGTAGCTCTGTCGTTTAACGCTTTTTGAGTCAAATTCAATCTACCATTGAACTGTTCGAATCCCGATTTATATCCGATTCCTTGTGAGTTTCGAACGTTAATTGAGGCGCGATAGGTTGTCTGCGCTGTTCCGCCCGCTAGAGCAAGGTTGTGAACCATGGCAGTTCCCTGTCTTGTAGCAACGTCCAACCAATCGGTGGAAGACCCAAGATCAACATGACCTGGAACCTGACGATATTCTTCAGCGGACATGACATCAATACTGTTCGCCACATTTTCCAAGGCATAGGAACCGTTGTAGTCTACTTGAACTTTACCTGATTTTCCAGATTTGGTTGTAACGAGGATTACCCCACTACCACCCCGGCTACCATAAATAGCGGCAGCCGATCCATCCTTCAAAACGTCTATAGACGCAATGTCGTTAGGGTCAACTGTACTTAAAGAGCCTCCAATTACACCGTCAATAACGACTAAAGGCTCAACGTTAGCGCCAATAGTACCCACGCCACGAAGTCGAATATTAAATCCTCCGTTAGGGTCACCACCTGCCCGTGAGATATTCAAGCCGGCAACTTTACCTTGCAAAAGCTGAACAGGATTACTTACCGTACCCTTATTAAAATCCTCGGCCTTAATACTGGTCACAGAGCTTGTAATTTCCTTCTTCTCTTGCGTACCATAGCCGACAACAACCACTTCATTCAAGGATTGTACATCCAACTCAAGTTTTACATCCATTGTAGTCTGATTGCCAACAGGCACTTCCTGCGATGTGTAACCAACAAATGAAAAGACAAGAGTAGAGGAGCTTTCAATCGCAATGCTATAACTGCCATCAGCAGCTGTTACAGTACCATTGCTTGAACCTTTTTCCAGGACATTGACACCTGGAATGCCGGAACCATCATCTGCGGAGGTCACCTTTCCGTTTACGGTTTTACTTTGCGACCATGCCACACTCGTGACAAGGATAAGAAGGACCGTTACATACCTGCTTAATGACAGATAAAATTTTCTCATACGGTTAGTTTGGGTTTTAATTGAGTGAAAAAAGTCACGTATATTAAGTTACATACGTTTGCAATTCTCCCTTGAATGTAGGGAGAAGTTGTTAGAATATTTCTAGAAAAGATAAATATATTATGTCGGAATCGATACCGCAAACGTATACGAAAAATTATCTTATCATTTTTCGTCGAAAACGCGTGACTTCAGATCTTAAAATGGAAATCACTTTCCTGGGTAGGTTTAATTTCTTATCAGACTCCCTATTATTGGTTTATTCACCTTCTAGAAGCTCAGACGTAGTATTTACCCAACAGGTATTCGTGCATTCATAGTACTCTTATGGACGTGGCCCGCAGGTTCCATCCGAGCTGCAGCCCAATCCGCACATGTTAATGCCGCCCGGCCGAAGATTGGCTGAAGCCCGGCTGAAACATGATGGAATTTTGAGCATTTGAGAAGCTGAATCAGGAAAGTATTTCGTCAATACCCAAAAAGCTAAATTCAGGAGGAGAGAACTTTGTAATTCCCCCAGTCGCTAACTCTCTACCTACGCTATCAGGATCAAGGTTAAAATTTTATCCGAAAAAATACCGACCGCAAATATTTTACTAAGAAATTTGCGCAAGCAGATAATTGCATATATATTTGCAAGCAAATCCTTGCATATAATGGAAATCAGACGCGACGTATTTCAGGCAATTGCCGACCCCACACGACGACAAATAATCGGGATGGTAGCACACAAACCCCTTAATGTAAACTCAATCGCAGAGAAATTTGATGTGAGTCGACAGGCTGTGTCGCTTCACGTAAAAATCCTCATCGAGTGCGGTTTGATTGTTATAAAAAAACAAGGAAGGGAAAGGTATTGCGAGGCAAAACTTGACAAGCTAAGCGAAGTCTTTGACTGGGTTGAACCTTACAAGCAATTCTGGAATGAGAAGTTTAAATCACTTGATAAATATCTGACGAAAGTTCAAGCAGCTAAAAAACGGAAGAAATGAATAAGAAACAATCTAACGAAAAAGGAGAGTTTACCATTGCGTACGAATTCAATGCTCCAAAAGAATTAGTTTTTAATGCATTTGCCAATGCCGAAGCTTTGAATGAATGGTGGGGACCTGTTGAGACGAAAAATAGCGTTATCCATCTTGACTTCAAAATGGGAGGCATCTTTCATTATAAAATGGAAAGTAAGGGAAGAACAAATTATGGTCGTTTTCTATTTGGCAAAATTGAACCGTACGATTATTTAGAATTTGCCAATTCGTTTTCCGACGAGCATGCTAATGTCATAAAAGCGCCGTTCGATATTCCATTGCCGTTGGAAATTTTTTACCGTCTCACTTTTTCAGAAAGTAAAGGTAAAACCACGATCAATATGGCTGGGCAACCAGTCCATGCCAATGAAGAAGAACAAAAAGGTTTCATGTCAATCAATGCAAGCATGCAACAGGGTTTTGGAGCAACATTTAATCAGTTAGCTGTATACCTCGGCAAGCTTCCATCAAAATTTTAAACTAGCTATAAATTCACATGAGAAAATTGAAATTACAAATGCAGATGTCAGTCGACGGTTTTGTTTCAACAGGACCAAACGACGAGCAGAAATGGGTTACCTGGGCCTTGAGTGATATCTATCAACATGTGCTGGAATTACTTAACTCCATCGATACTATTATTATCGGAAGAAAGTTAGCAATAGACTATATTCCATATTGGCAAGATGTTGTAGCACATCCTGATCACGAAATGTATGAGTTTGCTCAAAGGATTGTTGCTGCCAAAAAAATCATTTTCACAAAAACGCTTGACAAATCCATATGGGATAATACCGAGCTTGCCAAAGGAAATCTGGTGGAAGAAATCAAAAAATTAAAAGGCCAGCATGGAAAAGACATAATTGTTTACGGTGGAACCTCTTTTGTTTCTTCGTTAATTAAAGAAGGACTAATTGATGAACTCCATTTTTTTGTTAATCCCGTTGCCCTCGGCAAGGGGGAGTCAATTTTTAGCAGCCTGGAAAATTTTCAAAACCTGAAGCTTAAAAAATCAGAGAGTAATGGCAGTGGGATTATCATGGTGACCTATGAACTCAGATAACAATCCTAATTCTATGTTAAAATATTTCACGCAAAGAGAGCGCAAAGGCAATCCGCAAAGGACGCAAAAAATATTTTCTGCGACCTTTGTGTGCCTTTTCTTTGCGGGCTCTTAGCGTGAACCTGTCTTTATGGACGGACGCTCTTCACGCCTCAATAAAGTTCTAAGATAAGTGTAGAAAATGGAGGAACATTTATCGATTGAATATCTGAATACACATTTTCGCTTAAAACATCTTTAGCCTTTTTAAAGAGCCCTGTATTTTTTGAGAAGCGTCTGGTGTCAACCATTTTCTCCACAGCGTTTGCATTTAATATTACCATCACTGTTTTAGTTTCATTATGCCTAAAGTATACATAGATATTATCCTCTGGAATGTAGTGAGTAAGCTTACCGTTATGAATGACGCCCTGATCTTTTCGCCATGTTAACAGATTTTTCATGTAATTGAAAACGTCATTTTGTTCGGCGGTCCTCCCAGTACTTGTGAACGCATTCGTTGGATCGCCTGCCCAACCGCCCGGAAAATCCTTTCTGACATTTGGATGATATCCCCCGTCCCCATCCATCAATAGTTCGGTACCGTAATAAAGTTGCGGTATACCGCGCGTTGTAAGCAAAAACGTCAGGGCCATCTTTAACTTATTTATATCTTTTCCCACAGTTAAAAAAAAGCGAGACATGTCGTGATTATCCAAAAAGATCAGATTGTTATTTGGATTGGGATAAGCGAAGTCCTGCCCGAGGACATTGTAAAGTTTTCTCATGCCTGTGTCCCATCCGGTAGTTTCATTCAACGCTTTTGGAATTGTAAAGCAAAGGGGGAAATCCGTGACGGATGGTAAATGGGATTCATAGCCATCTTTGTTTTGTGCTCCTTTTTGCCAGTAGGCGGTGGTTGCAATGTTATCAATCCACACCTCCCCTACTATACTGAATTTTGGATATTCATTCATTACTTCCTTTGCCCAATTTGCCATAAATGTTTTGTCGGGATAAGGATAGGTGTCCATTCGGATACCGTCAATGCCAGCATATTCAATCCACCATAAGGTGTTTTGAATTAGGTAAGTCGCGAAAAGCGAATCAGTTTGATTAACGTCAGGCATACTGGTATCAAACCAGCCGTTGCTGATCAGGTTTGCATCGTAACTCGATTGATAAGGGTCAGATACAACGGTTCCCTGATAGTTCGATCTTGTAAATTCCGGAAATTGATGAAGCCAGTTTTTTTCAGGCAAATCCTTTACCAGCCAGTGCTCGCTGCCGATATGGTTCATCACCATATCCTGAACAACCTTTAATCCCATTTGGTGACTTTTATTTATAAAGGAGACATAGTCATCATTCGAACCAAAGCGATTATCAATTTTGTATAGGTCCGTTATAGCATATCCATGATAGCTGGAGCGGGGCTGATTATTTTCAAGAACCGGATTTAACCAAAGCGCAGTCACACCTAGCTCTTTGATATAATCGAGATGATTGGAGATCCCTTTCAAGTCACCCCCATGTCTGGCTTCCGGCTTTTCGCGGTGTGTACCTTCTAACATTCCAGGGAGTGAATCATTTTTTTCATTTCCATTCGCAAACCGATCCGGCATAATGAGATAAATAACATCGGAGGAATTAAATCCCTGAATGCGACGCTCGCCAGCTTCTTTGTTTTTTAACTCATAGCGATACGTAAATTTCTTTTTACCACTAACAAAATTTATAGGTACACTTCCCGCCTTAGCAAAAGACGAAACCTCCAGGTCAAGAAATAGGTAATGTGGATTGGATACTTTTTTTACTTCTTTCAAAGTGACACCATCGTAGTTAATGGAGGCGCTGTATTCCGCAACGTTTATATTTTTATTATAAAATAAGATTTCAAGGGAAGAGTTTTTCATTCCTACCCACCAGAAAGGAGGTTCTACGTGTTGAAAAGAAGGTTGATTTTTTTGGCTGAATAACGGTACCGATAGAACCATCATTAGCAATGTAAAAATATGTTTCAGTTTCATTTTAAAATGGAAAGATTTCGTAAACCAAATAATACATTTCACGCAAAGGAACTTCCGCAAAGAACGCAGAAGGTAATTATTTTTTTTTGCGTCCTTTGCGGACGGTCTTTGCGCACTTTGCATGAAACCTTTAACATCTCGCCCCCTAAGACAGACTTTCATTAATTATTTTTTCACAATTTTACCTTGCTTCACTCCCTTGGCACTTTTTATTTCAACAATGTATAATCCTTTCGGTACTCCCGCTAAGCTCCAAGAATTGTCGGAAAGTCTGGGTGCTTCCACATTTCTGCCCGTGACCGTATAAACTGAAAGTGATAAAATTCCGTCTTCGTCTACAAAAAGAATTTGCTCGACAGGATTCGGATATAATCCGAGGCTAGGTGAAATTTCCTTCCCTCCTACACTTGTTACCGGATCAACTGGTTCAGCTTTCAAAGGATAATCCGTGTACAACCTATACTCTCCAGGTCCCAGCGACACCGTATGGGGTGAACTGCTTACCTGAACGGACTGATTTGAGTAATATTCGTACCAAACACCGCTGTGTGGAAAAGCAATTGTGCCATCCTTAGGGACCACGTCAAAATTAGCAATCAACTGAACGTTCATCTCGCTCGCATCGGCTGGGCTGGGCGTATATGGTAAGTTTTTTAGTCCGATTTGCTTCACCAAGGAAGGCCCCGTTTGTATTGTAGCTGTCCCTTCTCTAAATACATCGTGGGTCCTACGCAATTCAAGCAGTTCGGCTATGTGCGTATAAAGCGCATATCGCTGTGGGTCGTCGCGGTAATTCCAATGCACAGGTTTAGGCGACACGCGACATCCATCGCTTATACTTCCATCAGGGCACCTGTTAATGCTTTGATCATAGCCCAACTCACCAAATTGCCAAAGCATTTTCGGCCCGGGTATTGTATAGAACATCAAGCTTGCCGCTTTAAGGCGATCCAGGGCAGTGTTGAGTGTCTTTATATTATAGGTTCCTGATGACTTACCGGTTTGAAGATTCCTATACATTAGCCGTTCTTCATCATGACTTTCCATATAACCAATTAAATGGGGTACAGTCCAGGTTCGGTTTGCATGATAGATGCTGCTAAAATCAGAACCTGAGCTACTCAATGCATTTTGACTATACGCATTATTATAATTTCCCCACAACAGCATTCCTTTTCCTTCATTTGCTTTATACTCGGCTAATTCTTTCTCTTCGTCATTATCAGCAAAATGCTCTAGAATGACATAGGCATCCGGTGAATGACCCCATATTTTATCGGCCATCCTTTTTAATATCGCAATTCGCGATGCGTCGTATTGTCCCCATGTGTTAACATTTCCATTGGCATTTTTTTGAGTGAATCCTTTGGAAAGATCGAATCGGTACCCATCAAATTTATATTCCTTTATCCAGTAATAATTTACGGTATCCAGGTATTCTTGGGTGTATGTACTTTCGTGATTCAGGTCAAAAAAAACGTTGTAAGGATGAGTTGCTTTCTGATTAAACCATGGGCTATTCGCCGTTGGTTTTCCCGACGCAAAATCGTAGTACATCAAAACATAAGGGTTCGGCAGATCTTGCTGGTTCATCACTACGTCAAGAATAACTGCTATACCTTGCTCATGACATTTATCAATAAATTCTTTCATCTTGTTTTTTGTACCATAATATTTATCTGGTGCAAACATAAAGGTTGGGTTATAGCCCCAGCTTTCGTTGCCATTGAATTCTGTGACTGGCATAAGTTCAATAGCATTAATACCAAGTTTCTTAAAGTAGCTGAGTGTGTCAATAAGATTTTGATAGTTGCGTTCCTCCGTAGAGAAAAAGTCGCGCACGAGCAATTCATAAATCACTAGCTCTTCCTTTTTTGGCTTTACAAAATCTGTTACTTTCCAATTGTATGGTGTTTGTGCTGTTTGAAAAATGGCAAGACGGTTAAGATACCATTGATCTCGTAAAGCTTCAGCCGGATAAGGGATTAACCCAGAATAAGTTTCCACAGGAATATTTCGGTCGTCAGGATCTAAAATTTTATCAGCGTATGGATCGGCTACATAGACGGATTGGTCGACCAAATATTGAAAGGCATATTCCTGCCCTGCCGTAACATCAGTAACTTCAATCCAAAAATGTTCACCATCTCTCTTCATTAAATATTCTGGTAGAATTTTCCAATCCGAAAAATCACCGGTAGCATAGACGGATGTTTTCTGGGGAGCCCAAAGGCAAAGAGTAACTTTTGCAGCATCATTGGGATCATAATTTATCCCCGCCTTTACGGATTCAGGTCTGACTACTTCTGGGCTACTGGCAGATGACAGTATTTGAAAAACAACTTCATCATTACTTCCCCCTTCTGAAGCAACTAATTTCAGTGTGCCGTAATCCGATGGTTGAGATAACGTATGAGTATACATATATTGCGTAACATCATTTTGCGTATCGATGAGATTGTCATCTATATATAATGAATAATCTGCCGCTGAAGGAGTTTCTGCTATAATTGGCACATTATCGCCATCATTTCCAAAGAAAGGTCGTTGGGTCGGAGATTTCAGAACAAGACGGAAAGCTCCGTCCCAGAACTTAGCAACATAGTCCGTAGTCTGGCCATCATTCCAGTCATTTCCTTTCAATAAAATTCCAAACTGAGCCTCTGCACTTATATCTGAATCAAACAACGAAGAGGTAATGAACGTTATGATAAATAGTGTTTTGCCGCTTACTACTGATTTAATGAATTTGACATTGTTCGTTTTGGCCTGATCGGTACTGGCGGGGTTTACATTGTATTTTGAGTCAGCATTCTTTCCTGGAATCCACACCCATGCGAATGCGTCTGAAAGCTCAGCAAGCCGCGTTCCTGTAACGTCATAGGTAATAGTAATTTGTGTATCGTGACTATAAAACCCTGGGGTAATCACGGGATCTATCGATTCTTTCGCCCCAGCACATAAAGTAAAAAATAAGAAAAGTAAAATCGCTGTATATTTTATCATGGAGGTAAACGAAGCCTCATTCCCACCACAAGGCATAGAATGAGGCTGATCCGTTTAGGTTAAATTAAAATTCATATTAGGTTAGGTTAAAATTCTTACTTCAGGAAACAATATTCATCAGTACCCGTATTGAAAGTCCAGCATTGTCACTGGCGTTGATGGTGTAATTTCTTTCAATGGCAGTAACCGTTCCGTTAGTAGTTCCTTTTTCCAAGATATTAACGCCAGGCAGTGCTGATCCATCGCCTGAAGTCACCTTGCCAGTGACGCGGGTTTGTGACCAGGCCTGGGAACTGCCTAGAAACAAAAGAACGATGAACAATTTTTTAAACAGATAGAATTTATTCATTAAATATAATAAGGGTTTAAAAAAATAATGGGATGTTTCTGCAATCGCTTGCGGTGGGGAAAGTACATAATTGAGCGTATGTAAAAGTGAAAACATTCAATAAAAATCTACGAAATCGACGTCGTAATCGTAATCGCAATCGTTTGCGAAGTTGCGAAATATATTGCGCAGTCGTTGCGGTGATTTAGCCGAAGTTTGTTTAAACTTGTAGTATGAAGTACAATCAAGTAACCATTAAAGACATCGCCCGCGAATTGGGCATCTCTCCTTCAACAGTATCCAGAGCATTGAAAGATCATCCGGATATCAGTCCCCAAACTAAAAAGGCTGTTAACGAACTGGCCGAAAAACTTAATTACACACCCAACATTGTCGCCCTTAGCTTACGACAAAGCAAAACGAACACATTGGGTATTATTATTCCCGAGCTAGTGCATTTTTTCTTTTCGACTGTCATCAGCGGAATTGAAGATGTCGCCTATAGCGCCGGTTACAACGTTATCATTACGCAGTCAAATGAATCGCTTCTGCGCGAAAAGACCAATATTAAAGCTTTGTTCAATAGCCGTGTGGATGGCATGTTAATTTCTGTTTCTCGCGAAACGAATTCATTCGATCACATCGAGAGCATTTTGGCAAAAGGTGTACCGATGGTATTCTTCGATCGTGTATACGAAAACGCGAACTCAAGCATGGTGATCGTGGATGACCTGAGCGGGGCAAAAGAAGCTACGCAGCATCTTATAGATCAGGATTGCAAACGCATCGCCCACTTGGAAGGACCTCCGAATTTAGGAATTACCAAACAGCGTCTGCAAGGTTATGTCCAAGCTTTCGAAGAAAATAATATACCGATTATCAAAGAACTTATTGTATCCTGTCCGTTAGGAACGATTGAGGAGGGTAAGGCTGCCACTGAACAACTTTTAAAAATGAGCGAGCCACCCGATGCAATTTTTGCTACCAATGATCCCGCCGCGATGGGTGCCATGCAAGCTATTAAAGAAGCAGGGCTGAAAATACCGAAAGACGTCGCTGTAGTAGGGTTCAGCAATTGGTTCTTTAGCGCACTGCTTGAACCACCTTTGACCTCCGTGGATCAACCCGGATTTGAAATGGGCCAGGAAGCCGCCAAACTACTTATTCGTCAGATTGAATTTAAGTCAAAGGATAATTTAGATCCCACTCCCGAAAGGAAAATTTTAAAGACCCGACTCATTGTCCGGGACTCATCTCTAAAAAAGGGGAAACCAAAAAAATAGCAAAATGCGCGGTAAACAGCCGCGCATTTTTTTTGATACTCCTGAAATCGATTCTTATAAATATGTTTAACCAATCGTGGTGTAGTGGAGCTATTGTAACTTCACTTCAAGTTAATATACATACAGCATGGCAGAACAATTCAACTCCTCGCGAAGTCACAGTTTAGGGGATCTTTCAGAATGGAAGCAGGAAAAATATGGACTCTTGGGGGAAACGACGCAAGGCAAATTTAAAATTTCAATTTACAACGATCATATTGTTAGGATTCAAGTAACAAAGGAGAACGCATTTGAAAACTTTTCTTACTCGGTTGTCGCAGAGCCCCTCACAGAAACAAGTCATATTCAGATCGAGGATTACCCGGATACCCTGGTCTTAAAAACGTCAGCGCTGGCTCTAAGTATTTCAAAGAGTCCGGTTCGCTTTTCTTTTTATACCCTTCAAAATCAACTCATCAACGAGGACGATGCGTTTGGAACCAGTTGGAATGGCGAACAGGTCACTACGTATAAAAAACTGCAGGAAGGAGAACGTTTTATTGGCCTGGGTGAAAAAACCGGTCCGTTGGATCGGAAAGGTCATGGTTACGAAAACTGGAATACGGACAACTACGCCTACTCCCCTGGTGGCGACCCGTTGTACTGCTCGATTCCTTTTTACCTCGGCGTTCACCATAATCTTGCGTACGGAATATTTTTTGACAATACGTATAAATCATTCTTCAATTTCGGTGCCTCCAATAACCGGTTCTCCAGTTTTTCAGCAGATACCGGAGAAATGAATTATTACTTTATCTACGATCATTCCGTTGCGGCCATTATCAAGCAGTATACCCATCTTACGGGAAGAATGGAGATGCCCCCATTGTGGAGTATCGGATACCAGCAATGCCGCTATAGTTACTATCCCGACAAAGAAGTTTTAACGCTTGCAAAAACCTTCCGTGAAAAAGATATTCCGGCCGATGTTATCGTGCTGGACATTCACTACATGGAGTCATACAAGATCTTTACGTGGAGCCACAGGGATTTTCCTGATCCAAAAAAATTATTAGACGAATTAAAGGCATTGGGGTATAACGTCGTGGTGATTTGTGATCCCGGCATAAAAGTAGAAGAAGGATATCATGCTTATGAAAATGGCCTAAAGGAAAATATCTTTATTAAATATCCGGACGGCACCAACTACGCTGGACAAGTATGGCCCGGATGGTGTCATTTTCCAGACTTCACCAATCCAAAAGCCCGCGAATGGTGGAAGGAACAGTTTAAAGATTATGTAAAAGTAGGCGTCACCGGTTTCTGGAATGACATGAATGAAATTGCTTCCTGGGGAAATATGTTACCTGAAAACATGGAGATGGATTTTGAAGGAAATAAGACTTCCATGCGCCGCGCTCGAAACATCTATGGATTTCAAATGGCGAGAAGCAGTTATGAAGCAGCAAAATCATTATTAAAAAATAAACGTCCCTTTAACCTGACTCGCTCTGGCTTTTCCGGAGTTCAACGGTACTCCGCAGTCTGGACTGGAGACAATGTAGCATACGATGAGCACATGTTATTGGGGGTAAGGATGGTTTCAAGTATGGGCCTTACTGGAATTGCCTTTGCAGGATATGATGTTGGAGGTTTTGTTGGCGAAGCGAGTATAAAACTTTTTGCCCGCTGGATTTCCTTGGGCGCCTTCTCCCCTTTCTTTCGTGGACATTCCATGATCAACACCCGCGATTCGGAACCGTGGGCGTATGGCGAAGAAGTTGAACAAATATCAAGAAATTATATTAAGTTCAGGTATCAGCTTCTTCCGTATATCTATTCATTATTTTATGAAGCCGCAACAACGGGACTTCCGGTGCAGCGGTCTCTGGCAATTGATTACACACACGATCACAAAATTTACAATGGATTGTTTCACAATCAATATTTATTTGGCCCTTATTTTTTAATTGCTCCCGTAGAAAGCAACAAAGAATATGTAAAAATATATTTGCCCGAAGGGCTATGGTATTATTTGTATGATGGGAAAAAGTATGCAGGCAATGCTGAAATGATCGTTGAATGTCCGGTTCATAAGTTACCCGTATTCGTTAAAGCAGGAGCTATCGTTCCGATGCAACCTATCAAGTCACATACGGGTGAAGTAACACAAACCTGCATCCTCCACATTTACACTGGCGATTCTTCTACTTTTAATTTTTACGAAGACGACGGGCTGACATTCGATTATCAGCAAGACGTTTATGCATTGCGGAAACTTTCATACGACGATCACAAACGCACCCTTTGGATTTCAGCAGTAGAAGGAAAATTTACATCAACCGCCAAAAGGTTCAAGCTCATCTTTCACGGTCTGGACGAAACCACACAAAAAATCACTGTCAATGGCACTGATTTTTCACTAAAGCGGGATACAAATATGTCATTTGTCGCGCTTGAAAAATTTGATCCTGTCTACGATCCTGAACCTGCTCCAACCCAACGCGTGCATACGGTCGATTTTGAATACGTGAAGGAAGAAGTGGTTGTCCAATGGTAAAAGGTTCAATGTTCAAGGTTTAAGGTTCAAGGTTCTAATTTCGAGTTTAGAGTTTCGTTCTAACACATTCGTTTGAGTTTAGGGAATCTCGTCTCTTTTACTGACTTTAGTAAATTGCTACTTGCTCCTTACTAGATACCAACCTTTATGAGTGCAACCTTGCTTATCGAGAGACCAAGATTACGATATTGGCAAATTTGGAATATGAGTGTTGGGTTTTTCGGCATTCAATTCGGGTTTGCTCTTCAAAATGGAAATGCCTCTCGCATCTTAGGAATTTTCGGAGCCGAAGTAGAACAGCTTTCCTGGTTTTGGCTTGCAGCTCCTTTAACGGGTATGATTATCCAGCCCATCATCGGATATTATAGCGATCGCACCTGGACGTCATTAGGTAGACGCAAACCCTATTTTTTATCGGGCGCTATCATTGCCTCTGCTGCCTTAATGTTTATGCCCAATGCCGACATTATAGTTCATATACTTCCCTCGCTCTATGTCGGAGCGGGCATATTAATGATCATGGACGCGTCTTTTAATGTGGCCATGGAACCGTTTCGCGCGTTGGTCGCCGATCTTCTTCCCTCCGATCAACGAACGCTGGGCTTTTCAATTCAAACATGCCTGATTGGTTTAGGAGCTGTAATCGGATCCTGGCTACCTTATATTTTTTCTAAGGTTCTCGGCGTAGCTGAGACTGCGCCAGGCGAAGTTCCTTTTAATGTTACTCTTTCGTTCTATGTAGGTGGTGTAATATTCCTGCTTGCAATTTTATGGACCGTCCTTACCACAAAAGAATTTCCCCCGGAAGAATACAAAAAAGACCCTTCTTCTGATAGCCCGAAAAAAGGATTGTCTCAAATAATCGGTGATTTCATGGGCATGCCTAAGACCATGCGCCAACTGGGACTGGTTCAATTCTTTTCATGGTTTGCCCTTTTTTCTATGTGGGTTTTTTCAACGCCAGCTATCGCAACACACATCTACCAGGTACCGTTAAGTGACCATTCATCCAAAACCTATCAGGAGGCAGCAAATTGGGTAGGAATAATTTTTGGAGTCTATAACGGTATATCTGCCATCTATGCACTTTTGCTTCCGGCCATTGCATTAAAATTGGGCAGAAAACCAACGTATGCCCTATCGCTTGTGGCTGGAGGCATCGGACTTATTTCAATTTATTTCATTGAAGACCCGATTTATTTAATTATTTCGATGGTTGGCGTTGGCATGGCATGGGCCAGCATTCTCTCAATGCCTTATGCCATTCTAGCAGGCGCAATACCGAGTTATAAGATGGGCATCTATATGGGTATTTTTAATTTCTTTATCACTTTTCCTCAAATCGTCAATGGTATTATCGGTGGCCCCGTCGTAAAGTACTTTTATGATTCCCAAGCGATTTACAGTTTAGTGATGGCAGGCATCTTTTTGCTGCTGGCCGCGTTTTGTGTTCGGTTTGTAGAGGACAGAGATGATGCTGTTAAAGCTTGAGGCTAAACCATGAGCGTTTCAAAAAATGAAAAACATCCTGGATAGAAACACGTGTACCTTTCTGTAAAATAAAACGAATCAAACTGCCCCTTTCAAACCACCTTGAACGCATTCTGAGTTTATTTTTTCCCCGCAAGTGAGTAACTTTCGCCTTGCTTATTTAATTCATAAGCTAAACAGGATATTATGAAATCAGTACACTTCATGGTTGCGTTTCTTGCGCTTTTTCTTTTCGGTTGTAGCTCTGGTAAAAAAGCCTACGAGCGTGGCAACTATTATGAAGCGGTGATGAAATCAGTAAATCGCCTACGGCAAAATCCCGGGCATTCAAAATCCATTGAGGCTTTACAAAGCGCGTATCCACTCGCTGTTGAATTTTATGAAAACGAGGCCACAAATGAAATTGCTTCGAATTCCAATTTTAAATGGAAGAATGCAATTCAATCCTACAATAGTATCAATGCATTATACGAGGCTATCAGGCAATGCCCTGGTTGTAAAACAGCGGTTCCCAATCCAAAAAATTATTATGCAGAAATCGGACCGTTAAAAGAAAAGGCGGCAGATGAAAGTTACAACGCTGGCATTAATGCTCTGATGAAAGGAAATCGCAACGATGCAAAAAATGCCTACTTCAACTTTTCAGATGTTCAGCATTTTGTTCCCGGATATAAGGATGTCGTTGAATATTTAGACAAATCAAAATTTGAAGCCACGTTAAAAGTGATTGTGGAGCAAATACCAGTACCCGCTCGCTATAACTTAAGCGGAGGTTTTTTTCAAGATAAAGTTGAAGAGTTTCTACACACCAATTACACGGATCAAAGTTTTATTAAGTTTTATACTCCCGAAGAAGCGAGCTCGGTAAACTTACCGTACGCAGATCAAATAATGCGAATTCAATTTGATGATTTTTCGGTTGGCAATTCGGTATTAAAAGAAAAAGAAGAAACCTTGACAAAAGACAGCGTTAAAGTTGGAGAAGCTAAAATAGCGGGTAAAACAGTTCCGGTTTACAATACGGTCAAAGCCAAGTTTACTACTTACCGAAAAGAAATTACTTCAACTGGCTTACTGAGCCTCGTTGTTGTTGACGCAAAAACAAAGGGTGTTTTAACGACACGTAAATTCAATAGTCAGTTTGTCTGGATCAGTGAGTGGGCACGCTTTAACGGCGATGAACGGGCGTTGAGTGATGAGCAGCTAAAAATTTGTAAGCTGAGAGAACAACAACCTCCAAATCCTCAGGATTTATTCCTGGAATTTACAAGACCCATTTATAATCAATTGATTCCAGCGGTGCGCGGATTTTACCAGAATTATTGAAGCGAGATTGTTGTCCGTTAATGGTTAATAGTTAATCGGTCTACCAGTCACAAATAACTGGTACGCGAGTAAGCCATTCCGAAGCGACAATCTATTAACTATTAACTATTAACGTCTCATCCTTTTTTCACATTCCCCGAAACCAGGTAAACCATTTTGCACGTATTTAGGTTGATAGACAAATTACCTTTTATATGAGATTAAGCATTATAGCGCTGTTGCTTCTGGGTACTTTTGAAGGTAATTCAAGAGCGCAAATCAGTAAAGACATAACAACGAATATGACAAATTTGAAAAGCAATGACGGCACGGATGTAGCAACCTTTGGATCCGGGTGTTTCTGGTGTACTGAGGCCATATTTCAAAATCTTGAAGGTGTAGAAAAGGCCGAATCAGGGTATATGGGGGGTAAAGTGAAAAATCCCACCTACAAAGAAGTATGCAGTGGCCTTACGGGTCATGCGGAAGTAATCCAGGTTACGTATGATCCAAAAGAAATAAGTTATGAAGAATTGTTGGAGGTTTTTTGGAAAACACACGATCCTACCTCATTGAATAAGCAAGGAGCCGATGAAGGCACACAATATCGTTCGGCAATTTTTTTTCACAATGAGGAACAAAGGCAATTGGCTGAGAAATACAAAAAGAAGTTAACCGAAGCTGGGGCCTTTGAAAGTGCCATTGTAACCGAAATAACGGAAGCTTCCTTTTTTTATAAAGCCGAGGACTATCACCAAAACTACTTCAATTTGAATGGTAACGCTCCTTACTGTGCATATGTTATACAACCCAAGCTGGAAAAATTCAAAAAAGTTTTTAAAGAAAAATTAAAAAAATAGGAAAAAGTTTTCACGAAACGCAACCTCGATGCTGAAGGCCCGTTAACATTCTTTGAGTAGAGTAAATCTTCTCATAGGTTTAGGTTTAGGTAAACAAAACAGCTCTGGGACGCAGAGCTGTTTTGCTTTTTTATGGGGTTAATGAAACAACTAAACGGCTTCATCCGTTTTTTTATCGGTCTTCCCGTATTCTTTATCCAACTTAAATAGTTGCTGGTTCAATAAATTTATTCTTACCAATAGATTAAGCACCAATGCGTCTTTTACTTTTTGGCTCGGCTGAGTTTTCATTTCCTCCTTCAGGATCATGTACATCGCTTCTAATTGCTGAAAATCCTGGGTAAATCCGTTGAGTCCTTCGTTCTTTTTAAAGTCATCAATCATCTCCACTTTTTCAGTGATCTGTTTAAAATAGAATGCTTCAACATCATTAAACTCGCTGGCAGCAATATCCGCTGAGTGTGATTTAACAATGGGCTTGGGTATCAATGCGTAAATTGAGACGGCCATAAAAATTACAGCGGCCGCACGCCACAGTCCGACAGAATTCCACCAGCTTACAGACGAAAACGTCATCGATGTTTCTATTCTTTTCCAGGCCTTTTCCGAAGGTTCTTTGTCATCAAATGCCTCCCGGTTTTGATGAATGAATTTTTCCAATTTATCTTCCATAACGTAAATAATTTTGAGTCTCGTGACCCGTTCATGCGGTCTCCCGACTCGCGTTTAATAATTCCTTTAATTTATTCTTAGCCCTGTTTAATTGCGACTTCGAAGTTGACTCACTAATGCCCATGATCTCTCCTATTTCCTGATGATCGTATCCTTCCAGCAAATATAAAGACAGCACGGTCCGATATCCATCAGGCAATTTTCCAATACTCTCTTTTACCCGTTCAACGGTCAAATCATCCCTATATTCAGGTGAAACATCCTCCTCTGCTACATCCCATTGCTCGTCATCTGGGATCGTTTCATATTTCCTTTTATTCAGCGCATTGATAGCTTTGTTTACCACAATCCGTTTCAGCCAGGCACCAAAAGTGGCATCTCCCCGATAACTATCCAGGTTCCGAAATGCATTGATAAACGCCTCCTGTAAAACGTCTTCAGCATCTTCTTCACTTCGGGTAATACGATAGCCCACATTGTACATGGATTTTGAGTATAACTTGTACAACTGATAATGAGCCGACCTGTCACCCGAACGGCAGCGCGCAATCAATTCATCATGAATGTGTAAACCTTGAGAATTCAAACCAGTACCCGCTTTAATATGTAAAGACAATGTAAAAATAAAAGGGTTGCAGGGAGCAATGAACAATGAGCAATAGGCAATAGGCAATTAGCAATAGGGAATAAGCAATAAGCAATGCACTTTGCTTAGAGAGCTTCTCACGCTTGCTAATTGCTAATTGCTCATTGCTTATTGCTAATTACTCATTGCGAAGTCCTTTTTCCTTTGCGATCTTGCGAAGCAGCTCCATTGCTTCTTCTTTGTCATTTCGAATTTCGCCTTCCAGAATAGCTTCTTTTATCCGCTCTTTGATATCGCCAATAATCCTTCCGGGTGGAATATCGTAAAGCTTCATGATCTCGTCTCCTGTTACGGGGGGCTGGAAGTTGCGTATGTGGTCCTTTGCTTCTACCTCCGTTATTTTCTGCTCAACAACATCAAAGTTTTTAAGAAAGCGACTCACTTTATCTAAATTTTTGGACGTGATATCAGCACGGCAAAGTTTCATCAGCGCGTCGATGTCATCTCCGGCGTCAAACAACAACCTTCTGATAGCAGAATCCGTAACTTCTTTCGACAATGGAATGGGTCGTAAATGCAATCGCACCAGATTTTGTACAAATTCCATTCGGTCATTCATCGGCAGTTTTAATCTTTTGAAAATGGACGGCGTCATGCGGGCACCGCGATCTTCGTGCCCGTGAAATGTCCATCCATGATCCTTATCATAACGCTTGGTTGCGGGTTTAGCAATATCGTGAAGGATCGCAGCCCACCGCAGCCATAAGTCATCCGATACTTTGGATACATTATCAAGGACCTGGAGTGTATGAAAGAAATTATCTTTATGCGCTTTGTTTCCCACGTACTCTACACCATGCAATGCTACCAACTCTGGAAAAAAATGGTTTAATAGACCGCTGTGAAAAAGAAGTTTGAATCCATATGACGGAACAGGACTCATGATAATTTTATTTAACTCATCGGTTGTACGTTCCTGAGAAACGATTTTCAATCGTTCAGCCTGATCTGCGATAGCTTGAAAAGCATCCGCCTCGATATCAAAGTTTAATTGAGAGGCAAAACGAATGGCACGCATCATTCGTAACGGATCATCCGCAAATGTGATGGATGGATCTAAGGGCGTACGAATGATTTTTTTTTTCATATCCCCTTGCCCGTTGAAAGGATCTATGACATCACCAAACGTCGATTTATTTAAACTGATGGCCAGCGCATTGATAGTAAAATCTCTGCGTTTTTGGTCATCTTCCAGAGTCCCGTTCTCAACAATTGGCTTGCGGGATTCAGCGCGATAAGATTCCTTCCTTGCTCCTACAAACTCAAGTTCAAGATCCTGATAAACGATCTGTGCGGTTCCAAAACTTTTAAAAATAGTGACGTTAACGTCAGGGCCTAAAGCGTTAGCTACTTTTTGTGCTAAACTTATCCCGCTTCCAACGCAGACAAAGTCTATATCCTTTGAAGGGCGTTGCAATATTAAATCACGTACATAGCCCCCCACAACATAGGTTTCAAGCTGAAGTTTATCAGCTACGGCACTAATTTGTTCGAATATTTTAGAATGAAGGGAAGAGGCTAAATTCATTGAATCGGATTTCCTTGTTCCGGCCAAAGTTAGATAACCGATCGGTATTATCTGAACTTACCCGTGTGCAATGGGGATAGAAAATTTTGAATTGAGACCTTGAGGCTTAAAACGAAGTCGTAGGGAGTCTGTCTATAAAGTCGGGTTCACGCGAAGGCCGCAAAGAAAAAGGCACGCAAAGGCCGCAGAAATGTTTTTTCTGCGGCCTTCGCGGGTTGCCTTTGCGCCCTTTGCGTGAAATATTTTATGACCGTTACTTTATAAGCGCACTTAATTCCAGAAACCTTCTTTGCTATTGAATGTAGGACATGGGATCAACCGGTATTTCTTCTTGACGTCCTTCTTTGACTTCGTATTAAATTCGTACACAATGGACACTTCATGCGCTCCACCTGAGGCTGTTTGCAACTCGGAGACGGTAAAATCATAACTGTAACCGATCGTTAAGTTTTTGAAATACAAGCCAAGATAGAGTATGAGCGCATCCTGCGCTAAACTGTTGATAACCGTTTTTTCGAACGGCTTTCCGCGATACCAAACACCTATTGAAATAGGATCAATATGATAGTTTACACCTAGGTCGAGCTGGGTGAAGGTGCTACCCTGCATCCGATAAATAAAAGAGGGTGTTAAGTAGGAAGAACGTGCTGTGCTGCGAAGCGCACTATTCAAGCTGAGTCTTACGCCGGCATGGATTGAAGTTTTCATACCTAGCCTGCTTACTTCATTAAGTACGGAAAGATTCGGTCTGTTCATGTGCATAAACGATGCACCTAACCAAAGCTTTCTGGAATAGAGCAAAAATCCTGAACCAAAATCAAACTGACTTTGTCTCCCTAACTTATTTAATTCAGGGTCAAGCGAAATTCCATCGTATTCCAATCCATCACCTAACCTTAGTTTTGACCGGTCTATCCCGTTGGATGCAAATCCAAAAGAAAGTCCAGGAGAAAAAACAATCTCCTCAGTAAGCTTCACTTTGTATGAGTACATAAGAGATCCAGTCGTTGTCCTCCATCCGGCGGAGCCCATTTTATCTGTGGTAATTAAAAAACCGAAGCCACTTCTCAACTCGTTGACAAAAATATCATACGAGACAGCGTACGTTGAAAACGCCTGCGGCAAACTGGGCCATTGGATCCGGTGGTTGATCACCATTCGTTGTTGCGGCGTTATTCCGGTAAATCCTGGATTAAGGTATAACGGTGCCTGGTAGTACTGGGACAACTGCGGATCCTGTGCCGCCGCGTTGAACCCAATTAAAAGTAAGGCCAGGTAAAAAAGTTTTTTCATTTAAAAATTGGTTTCGAGTTTCTAGTTTCGAGTTTCAAGTTTAGTGTTCTCAAGTTATTTCTGCCTTTAACTTTAAACTCGAAACCCGAAACTTTCAAACTCATCACTTTATCAAAGTCACATCCCCTATTTTAGTCGTCCGCTGCCCATCCGAGAGGCGCATGACGAGTTTGTAAACGTATACCCCTGCAGGCATTGCCGTACCGTTGCGATCATAACCATCCCACCCAATATCTTTGTCCTTACTTTGGAAAATCAGGGTGCCCCATCGATCAAAAATTTGCATCTGGAATTCTTCCACACCGCGCATGATTGGAAGGAACACGTCATTAAATGTTCCATTTCCTGACACTCCTCCGGATGAACCCGTTGGTGAAGGTGTAAATGCATTCGGAAGTTTTATATAACCGCCGTCGAGCGCTACCAGATCTTGTCTTGTGGTATCGTAACAAATTACATTTCCATCCAGGATGCCGTCTCCATCGACGTCTTTGTTACCGTTATCAAATCCAGCAACCAACATGACCTTATACTTACCTTCCAGTTTATAAAAATACCTGGGCTCAAATTCATTCGATGTTCCGCCATCATCAAAATTCCATTCGTATAAATTCGCGCGAACAGATTTGTTGAAAGTTTGCATTTCGGTGTCGGGCACATATAATGGATTCGGACGCAATTCAAAAAGCGATGAAGGTTTGTCAAATACTTCTATTCCTTTTTGTTCCGCAGTAGCTGTTTGCGATGATGCTGGAAAACCTGCAGTCAGGCGGATTTCATAAACACCTGGAGCCAAAATTCTAAATACAGGATTTCGCAAGTTTGAAGTTGTTACTAAACCCGTTTGGTTGTAAAGTTCCCATGCAAATGTATCCGCGCCGCCCGATAAATTCTGAACCGTAATATCGGTCGGGAAACAGGACGCAAGTGGCGTTGCTTTAAAGGCAGCACTAAATTCCGGAACCTCTATTAGTACCTCATAGTCATCACGGTGTTGGCAAGTTTTGCCATCGATATCGCGGGCATCAATATTAATAGCTTTTAGGGTCACATTTCTTCTGCCGGCCGAGAAATAATCTACTATGAAATTACCTGTGCCTGTACCGTTAGGGGGGGAAGCCCTGGTATCATCGAAATCCCACGTGTATTCAAAATCCGAAGCATCGAGCGGCGTAGAGTTGTTCGTAAACGTTACTGTTGAAACACCGCCGATAAAATCATTTTGAGGTTCTGGACTTGCTGCAATAGCTGCTGTAACACCTCGGTATACTTTAATTTCTTGCAGATATTGCGCCATACAGCCCCCGACATTTGACGCCTCATATATCACTTCGTAAAAAATGGGATTTGTAGTGGTTGTATTAGTAAAGGTATAAGTGACATCTGCTACAGGACCAGTCCGCTCATCTATCCTATCTGTTGTTCCCTTCAACCTATAGTACCACGTACCCGTAGTGACACCGGTAGATTGGTTTTTAAAACGTGTACTTTCGCCGCTGCATAAAATGAGATCTCCTGGTATAATATTCAATACAACATTAGGATATACCGTTACTGTTTTGATAACAAACTGCGGGTTGTTGCAAATTGGGTTTTCTGCTGTCAGTTTTACAGGGTAGTCTGTTGAACCAGTCGTATACAAGTGCTGTATAGTTTGAACCCCCAGCGGTCTTGTTTCAGAAGCTGCTTTGGTTGGATCGTTGACATAAGTCGTCGTACCATCTGCCCATGCCCATGCATATCTTACATCTTGCTCCACTACCCATTCGAAAGTAAACGTTTCTCCTGGGCATCGTTTATCCGGGCCAATGATCTCGAAATCGGCATTAATTTTTATCATGGCAACAGGTTGCGGAGCGACAGCTGGAGCAATACAGCCATTCAGATCTTTAACCCGCAATAAAGTATAGGTTGTAGGTTCCTGGAAGTTTGTTATCCCAATAGTCGAGCTAGCCTTTCCTACTAAGTTGATAAAAGTTGACGTCCCAGTCGGCGTTGTCGCAGAATAATCATACTCCATCGGCTCAGTACCTACGGACATTTCGATCGAAATGCTAAACGGATCCCCTTGACAGATAGGTGTAGGAGCGGTAAATGTAACGAAGGGCAAAGGGTTAACAGCAACTTTCACAACATTGCTATGACCAAGCCAAGCACATAGGCCAGGGAGAGGTAATCCAGGAGGAGGAGTGCCAGAAAACACCAATCGTCTATAATATGTGGTTTGAGTTATTGCCGGAGGATCAAAGGTATTGCCAATAGCTCCTGGGATTTCAGTCCACTCAGACTCATTCGTTGAACCTGTAAAGGATTGCCACCATTGAAATTTATAATCCCCTATGCCTCCAAAAGGCGGAACAAATTCTTGGATTGCCGCAGGATTTTCACCTATGCAAATCGATTGGTCATCACCCACTCTTCCCGAACTAAAAATCGGAGGATCGATAATACTCAAAGGAACTGCTGCCGAGGGGCAATTATTCCGATCTGTTGCTGTGATGTAATAAGCGCCCGAAGGTAGATTGTCCAAAAACAAGGGTCCTGACCCACTGATCCCAGGGTATGGATTACCATTTCGTGTTACGGTGTAAGTATAACCCATACTACCATCACCGCCAGTCGCTTCGACCTGAATCTGACCATCCAGACCACCTCTGCACTTAAGTTCCCGTGTTACAGCTGCGGTTGTTAATTGAACCTGGGTAGGTTCACCTAAAGGAGGAACAAGCGAAGCATCGGCCGTACAGCCATTCGCATCTCTAACCCTGACACTGTAAAAACCTGCGCTTAGATTTTCAAACAGCCCATCATTGTTAGGATCGATTGTATTTGTTTGCAGTAAAAGATAACTGGCAATCGGCGTAGTGCCCCCTGTAGGAGTAACTCGAACCGCTCCATCGTTGCCTAAAAAGCAAGAAATTGGTTGGACAACAGATATAGCAGCCGTTAGCAATGCAGGCTCATTCAAAATAACATTGTTCACACTTACAGAACATTCATTAAAGTCGGTTACTGTAACAGAATGGGTACCTGCGGCTAACGATTTAAATGTGTACATATTGGCCGCCGTATTGATAGTAGGCCCACCGTTAATACTATAAGCGTATTGCAAAGAGCTTGTTGTTACATTTAAAGTAATTTCTCCTGTGTTATCGCCATTACATTTCAAGTGTGTTAAGGTGGGTGGATCGATACCTATTGTAGAATGAATTGTGTATTTAAAAGGAACAACTTTTTTACATGATGTCGGTATATACTCCACTTCAACATAAACGGCCACATCGTGCGTCATTACATAAGAGTTCAATGTTAGTATTTCAGAGCTCAACGTACCATCTGGTGCCTGATTCTGGTACCACTTGATTCTAAAATTAGGATCACCAGCGCCGGATGTAATGCTCGGCTCTATTGACGACAAGTTTGCCGTATAGGTATTACCCCCAGGCGCATCTGAACAAATTTCGGGAACCAGTACCTTTGCATCTGGTGACGGTTTTATTTCGACCGTAAATGTTCGGACCGGATTAACACATTCATTCACCCCTTCCTCTAATGGAATATTTTTTCCCCTTACTTCGAAAAAAACCCTTCGTGCAATGGTCTGCGACGTATTCGTTATAATCATATTAGCGATACTTCCACTACCGGCTGCAGGACTGCCTAGTAAAATGTCTGCCTCCATTCCCGTAACACGCCATAAGAAATTCGCGTCGGGGTTATTAGCTGAAGTAAATGGTACATTTAAAAGATCGCCGTTACAAAGAATTGGATCTGCTACAAAGTCAACATTTGTTCTAGGGAAAACAGTTACATCCACCGTTGTAGCAGGATTTCCAACACAACCTAACGTTGTACTATAAGGTAATATTTCATATTGCACAATTTGGTTTGAGCCTGTCGGATTATCCCACGTGTTGTTGTAAAGGACATTATCCAAATACAGTGTTGTCCCATCTGCTGTGGGAGGAGGTGTAAGTGCGGTGACTCCTGCGGGAACTGTAATGCTATTAATTATAAAACGATCGGCAGGAAAAGTATTATTGGCGGATAATAAAGTAATGCCTGTTTCTACTCCACTACAAATCTGTTTGTTTAAGCTTGGACTTAATTGTGGTTCGGGTTTAACGTTTATCGTAATAATCTGCGCTGTACCGGGACAATCCAGGGGTGCTGCGACGGTTCCTTCACTTATTGGCGTGACGGTATAACTAATAGTCAAAGGAGATGGAGTAAGATTTTCGAAAACATGATTTTGGATAAAATTAGCAGGCAAATTCACCTGAGGGAAAGTCTCTGGACCGGCTGGAATTTTATATCCCAAGCCCGCCGTATAAATTGCATTTGAAATATTATACTTATCAATAGGAACCGGACTACCAGGATCTGCTAAAAAGATTATGCTTGTAGGGGAATCACTACAAACCAGCGGGTCATTATCAAGCATAATTGGCTTGAGATTAACCGTGACAGGATAATCTGCTTCAGGGCTGGAGCAGACGTTATTTATTTCCGTTACGGAAATAATAACATCTTCATCAGCAAACTCGACAAAAATATCTGGAAATGTTTGCCCGGATGTTATAAAGGCTCCTCCTAGGGAGTTATCTGATTGCCTTCTAATTTTCCATGTATAATCTGAACTTGGATTCACAGTTGCGGGGGCAATTTCGAAATGAACACCATTGTCATTTTCACAAACTACTAGAGGACCATCAATATCGGGCAAAACAGGTTGTGGTGACCGGGATATGGGTAGTAATAGATCTGAGGTACTGCAACCGTTGAGCTCTATTCGTACCCGCAGGGTTTCAATTGGAGGAGCGGCGTTATAAGGAAACTGAAGCAGTACGTAAAAATCGTCCACGCCACCCCCGGCAAATAAACTAAACTGACCCGCACCTGTAGGAATCGTCCAATAGTATTTAGCTCCTGGCACACTAGCTACCTGATAGGTCTGAACGGGAAGCGTATTAAGTGGCTGACCGAGCGCACCCATACAAACAGTAGGGTCACCGTTAATAGGAACATTGCCAGGCAATAAATTAACCTGGAGTCTGAGTCTAACGATTATAGGACAGGAAGGTGCACTGCTATGCGTAACCCGCGCAAACACATCCTTCGTCCCTGTTACCGTTGGAACGGTTGTTATTGGTGTAACATTATTCTGCGCATCTGGCAAAAATTCATGCCAGGAGATAATATTACCTGGAGTCGTTACTGCATCCCTAAATTGAGTGTCTCCTACTAAATCCACGTTTGTGGTAGTATTTGACCCTGGGGTATCCTCGCATAAAGCAACTGTCGCATCCTGGGCAGTAGGTAAAGCTTTAATATTTATGGTAACAAAAGCGTCACTTGTACAACCAGTAGCTGTTTCAAAAATTCTAGCAAGATATATCTTACCATCCGGGACGTTCGTTAATGAAATTGTTGGATCCACTACCAATATTCCCAACGGTGGGGGGCCATCTTCATACCATGTAATGGTACGATTTGCCACAGGGATTGAAGTAACAGAAGTTTCATAGTCCGTTAACAATACATCTGTTGTTAAAGGGCCACCTGCTGGTAAAACTTCGCAAAGGAGCGGGCTAAGGTCGGTAGCGTTAGGGGCTGTAATGCGATTGATCACAACCTCATCAAAATCAGTACATGCGTTACCACCTGCACTTGTAAGAGTCCAGCGCACAGTGACAGAGTTGCCTGGCGCAGGAAGATTACGAACTGTGGTTAGTGGATCGGTATCATCGTCAAAAGTAAGGCCAGCCGTTCCTGTCCATAAACCTGTTGCTGCAAAGGGAATAGGATCTTCAGCATTTAGCTGAACAAAGCTCTCGCAGACATTTAGAGGAGTAGACCCGGCATCTGCAACAGGTGTTCTGTCAACATTAATGGTGATTTCTTCTTCAACATCCGGGCAAGCGCTTCCAACCGGAGGCGTCGCTACAAGTTTGACTCTAATCGGCAGGCCAGCCGTATAGTCAGCGGCATTTGCATTATAATTTGCAGTAACCGTATTACCGACCACCACGATGGATGAAATCGTTCCATTACCATCGACGTTAACCCACGACCCTGTTGTGGCACCTCCTCCGATTGTTCCTGTTAACGGTATTACGGTAGCCGTAGGATCCAAACAGATTCCATTTATATCGGATGCAGTTGCTGTAGCAGCTTCATCAAAAGTTACGGTAGCATTATTGAATTCTGCTGGGCAAATACCACTTGTTACACGCCATTCTAAAATATAAGAACCGTAAGTAAAAGGTGCATTCAATGATATGCCCGAGGTTGGCGAATTTATATCATCAATAGTTATCTCAGGGCAATTACCCGGTATACATCCACCTGGTCCACTGACGATTGTCCATACACCCGTTCCAATAGAGGGTATTGGAGCCGTTAGTGTTGTTGTTTCTCCGCACTGGTCTACTGTCATAACAGGCACCAGATCGGGATTCGCTCCAAA
>CAZAHL010000013.1:0-47355 GCA_964484845.1 uncultured Chryseolinea sp.
ATTTAAATGTTGTATTGAAGGGCCAAAGGTTTTGTATTTATGTTACTTCAATGGATGCATTCTGAACCAATCAAAATCGACGTATCCGCCGGGAGTTTTTGTCGCATAATTGAACAGAGATAATTTATTTCCAGTGAATACGGAAAGATTAAATTTCATTTCGAGCTCATTACCGATGATGGCGAAATTCTTATTATCGGTACTGTATGAGAACGTAACTTTTCCCGAGCCATAGTGACTTGAAGCACGCAGGTGCACGGTGTTACTCTTGAGCACTGCAGCGCCAATCTCTAGTCCGTTATTTACCATAAAAATGTGCTTAACCCCTTGCATTTGTTTTACAGCGATATAGGCAAAGGGATCCTGAATCACTGCTAGTCCGGCCACGTCACCGTCTTGCATATTGGCAACGTCCATTTTTGTAACGCCAAGGGTAGGCGTCGTATCGGAATAGTAAGTAAACATCCGTTGTGTCAGTGTATTGCGTGCTTCGCGTAAATTGGAAACCGGCTTGCCCGTAGTCAATCTTAAGTGACCCGTCCTTTGCGTCAATGACCACTTTGTTGTATCAGGATTATGATTCCATCCCCATTGCATGCCTAGCATCGTATCGCTGAATTCATCCGAAGTTGGGAGTGTTGTGACCGGGTACGTTTTACCAACGTTGGGTTTCTTATAGGTGACGACACCTTTTCCATTAACACCTACCATGGGCCACCCATCTACCCAGGTAACGGGCTGCAAGGAAGGAAAACGTCCGAAGGGCCCACGATCGGAAAAGAGCATCGTCCACCATTCGCCGGTTTGTGTTTTAATTAGCGCACCTTGATGAACTCCAAAGTTTATATTTTTTGTCGAGTCGCTGATGACAATCTTTTGCTCGTATGGGCCATAGATATTTTTTGAACGAAGTGCCACCTGAATTCCATCCAAACCGCCGTAAGTGCCATATAGATAATAGTACCCGTTGATCTTATAAACATGCATTCCCTCGAGCCCTTTGCGAATAGTGCCTGTAAACACCAAGGAATCTTTTCCAATTGGGCTTAGAGTGTTGTCGACCTCTGTGATGGAGATTTTACTATAGCCATGTGTCACATAAATTCTGCCGTCATCGTCGAAGAATAATCCCGGGTCATAAAACCCTTTTTGTAATTTTCGTATTTCCCAAGGACCTTCTGCTTTAGAAGCCGAGCAAAGAAACCCACCTTCGTCGAGGGCAATGAAGAGAAGGTGGAACTTTCCATTGTGGTATTTTATGCTTGTTGCCCATTGGCCATGGGCATACCGGTTGCATCCGTCCAGGTTGTAGCATTTATGGAAATCAAACCTGCGGACGGCATTGCTGCAATACTCCCAATTGACAAGGTCTTTTGATTTAAGCACAGTAACGCCGGGAAAAACAAACATTGTCGTAGTAACCATGTAATATGTGTCATCGACCAGGATTACATCGGGATCCGGAAAGTCTGCATTGATAACGGGATTGGTATACGTGCCATCGCCATTGTCACTTTGAAATTTCTGTGCTTTTAAACTCACACATGCTCCTGACATCATGCAAAGCCCCAAAACAATGATCAGAATCCCTTTCATATATCTTTCCTCATAATTTTTTTACTTTATCATTGTTACGGCCAGGTTTTTCAAGTCTCGCGCATTCGATTATTTAAACATTGGATCATTCCCATTATATCGCAAATACTTAAAGGAAGCACTATTAGAGGTTGCTTGTCCCGAGGAAGTCGCATACAAACCAAAGACACACCCGATGAATCCGCCCGCCACCTCCGTACTTAAGAACTTTGCGTCTACCTTATCTTTGAGCGGGATCCAATCGTTCGGTTTAAAAGCACAATAAAAACTATAGGACTCGCCGTCAGCGTCAATGCGTAGAAAAACTTTTTCTGCACTTGTGGCCGCCAGAAATTCCACCAGTAAATCCATTGTTTTGCTCTCCGGAGCGCTTTTGAATAACTGAATTACTGACTTCCCTTTGGCAGTTGATTTGCACAAATAATAAAAATGGCCTTCATCTTGAAAAATCACGAGGCCAGCCTTTTCATTATCAGTCTTAGTAACAAAGTTCATTTCTGTCTCTACACTACCATAGAGATGTTGTTGCCGTTTCCCAATGAAAGCGGGATTGCCAAGCTCCATACAAGTCTCAGGTTTGAGTTTTAGCGTCAATCCATTCGCTTTGGAAATCTTAAAAGAGCTACTGTCATACGTTCGCAGGAACATCAATGACAGATCAAGTTCTTTTTCGAAGTTTAAGGTGTAATGGAAATTACCACTCTGTGGTGGAGCACTCTTTTGCTTTACTTCTTTGTAAGCAACCTTGTATGAATACTTTATTTCTTTGCTGTCACGATTTACAATAGGCCATCCGTTAATCCATTCCACTGGTGCGATAAAAGTTTCCCGTCCGGTATTGTAGAAGTTATCCCTGTAGGGCCTCACGGCCAGAAAGATGGCATATGTTTTTCCGTCGGGACCTTCAACGAACTGTGCGTGACCCGCAGAAGTGATGGGATGCTTGCGGTCTGCTGGCAAATCTCTTTGTGTAAGTATTGGATTATTTTCATAGGCAACGAATGGTCCCCAAGGAGACTTGCTTCTGAACACTACCTCAGTATGATTCACAGAAGTTCCTCCTTCCGCCGCATAGAGATAATACCAACCCTCACGTTTTATAAAATGCGGGGCTTCTATCCATACAGGCTTTTTGCTTATGTCAACACCGCCATTGACCAGTATTTTTTCTTCACCAATCACCTTAAGATTCACGGCATCAAATTCGTTCATCTTGATGGTCCTGTGCCCGGAATACAACGGTTTATTATCAGGCGCATCGCTGTTATAAACAATGTAGACTTTGTCATTATCATCGAAGAATAAGGAAGGATCAATTCCTTTCACTTCAGGCAGCCAGGTTGGATCACTCCACGGCCCGGCTGGATCTTTTGCAGTCACAACAAAATTTCCACCCCGGTCGATGAGCGTGCACGTAACATAGTAGGTCCCGTTATGATGGTCAATCGCAGGAGCAAATAATCCCCTCGTCATGCGGTGACCCATGAAGTTCATCTGCGATGGCCGGCTGATCACATTGCCAATTTGTTTCCAGTTTTTTAAATCCTTGCTATGAAAAACCGGAAGACCGGGAAAGTAGGAGAAGGTAGAATTAATCAGATAGTAATCTGAGCCGACCTTCAGCACACTTGGATCGGGGTAGAAGCCGGCAAGAACCGGATTTACCAAAGTAGTTGATTGTGCAAAGGCGATGCCGTTTGAAATTATAAAGCTTGCCAACACGACAGCCGTCATTGCTATGCGGCTCATTAGACGCATCATACTTTTCATTAAGTGTAGTGATACAGGGTACCGGGGAGAAGCAAACAGCGATAGCGAAAAAGATTGAAACCTTATATTCATTGGTGGTATTATTGCATTTCTAGTGTGTATACTTCCCCTCTTCTTGTCGGCACATCATATAGGAACGTCTCTTTCTGCTCTACCCGAGTAATGTTTGCGCTGGAGGATATAACTGGCTCAGGAGTTTGGTCGATCTGATAAAATGGATTTGAATTTTTACCCACAGCTGTTTTCAATGACCCCCCTTTGCTTAAAGTCATTTTGTTAGGGGCCCTCAGCCGCAGGTTACCTCCCAATGTTGACTTGACAACTAGCCTGACCAAGTTTTCGTCCTTCCATTGCATCTCGGCGATTTCAAATCCACCCCTTGCACGTAATCCTGTCACACTTCCTGCTGGCCATACATCTGGCAGGGCGGGAAGCAAATGAATTGCTTCATCATTACTTTGCATCAGCATTTCTGTAATGCCTGACGTGCAGCCGAAGTTGCCATCAATTTGAAACGGAGGATGAGCGTCAAAAAGATTGTTATATGTCCCTCCGCCGCCCGGGTTGGTGCCTACCGGAGTAAGTTGGTCCTGGATTAACTTATATGCATGATTTCCATCAAGCATTTTAGCCCACCAATTAACCTTCCAGCCCATACTCCAGCCCGTCGAAATATCGCCTCGTTGAAGTAATGTGGTTCTGGCTGCACTATGCAGTTGAGGCGTTCGGTATGGCGATATCTGGGACGAGGGGAACAACCCATAGAGATGCGATACATGGCGATGATTATCACTTGGATCGTCGATATCTTCAAGCCACTCCTGTAACTGACCATGCCGACCGATTTGCATCGGCGGAAGAAGACCCCGCATGCGGCGAAGAGTGTCGGCAAACTCTTCATCCTTACCCAACGTTTGGGCTGCGCGTATTGCCGTGCTGAATACATCGAATACAATCTGGTTGGTCATTGTCACACCGGCATCAATTGACGAACCCTGATGGGCCTTCGGCGCATTCTCGGGTGACATATCTGGACTTACAATCAACCATTGGTGTTTAGGATCTTTTACTAGATAATCAACATAAAACAGGGCGGCTCCTTTCAGTGCAGGATAAACCGATTCGAGATAATCCTTATCGCCATTGTACAGGTAGTGCTCCCAAAGGTGTTGGCTGGTCCATCCGCCACCGGCGCTCCAGTTTCCCCAGAAAGCACCGTCCACCGCACCCGTTGCGCGCCAGAGGTCTGTATTGTGATGAGCCATCCAACCCCTTGCGCTGTACATTACCTTAGCCGTCTCCTGTCCTGCCACGGAAAGCTCCATAACCATTTTTAGAAACGGCTCATGTAATTCGGCCAGGTTAGTTTTTTCGGCTGGCCAATAGTTCATCTCAGCATTGATGTTGATGGTGTATTTGCTATCCCATGGTGGTTTCATTTTGTGATTCCATATGCCCTGCAAGTTAGCCGGTTGGCCCCCGGGCCGGGAAGCAGAAATCAAGAGGTAACGGCCAAACTGAAAGTAGAGTGTGGCAAACTGCGGGTCGTTCGTTGAACTAAAATTCTTTAAACGCTCGTCGGTCGGCAAATCAGCAACCTCGCTGCCGCCAAGGTCCAACGTTACTCTATTAAAATAGTTTTGGTACGCTTTGATGTGTGTCTTTAGAATATTCTCAAAGGAAAGTGAAAATGCTTTGTCAAGATATGTTTTGGTTCGCTCGTTTTCATTCCCATTAACATCTTTGTAGTTATTGAAGTTGGTTGCCACGCCAACATAAATCGTAACAGAATTTGCATCCTTTACAACGAGTGAACTATCTGCTGTGGAGAGCGTGCCCGCTTCCGTTTTAAGTCGCACAATGCCCTTGAAACGAATCTTACCCTTCACGCCTTCATGATCAATTGTTGTACCTGAAACTTCTAATTCTTTCGAAGGTGTTGTTTGAACTACCGCATTGGGTTGAGGCGTTGAAAAATGCGCGTTAAAGGAAATCTTGTTCGGTTTATTCGCTGTTAGATGAATCGTGATCACGCCATCAGGGAGAGCCGCCAATACTTCCCGTGTAAAGGTAACATCACCAATCGTGTACGAAGTCTTTGCTACCGCTCTTTCTATATCAAGTTCGCGGTAATAATTCGTATAGCTATCGTGTCCATCGAACGTCAGGTGGAGATTCCCAACAGGTTCAAACATTTGACCATGGGAACCTTTCGAAATAATTGTCTTGTGCGCCAGTTGCTCAGCCTCTTTATGCTTGCCATCAAGGATCAGTTGCCTGATCTCGGGCAATGCAGCAAGCGCCTGGGTGTTGTCGTTCCTGTGCGGACTACCCGACCATAGTGTATGCTCATTGATTTGAATGATTTCCTCTTCGACATTACCATACACCATCGCCCCTAGCCTGCCATTTCCAATCGGTAAGGCATTTTCCCATGTCTCGCCCGACGGATTCTTATACCAAAGTCTTAACCTTGGGTTATTTTGCGAAAAACAGGTAGTCGAAATGATTATCAGTAGAAAAGAAAAGAAATGTTTCATTCAATGAATTCGTCTTGATGTCGTGAAAAAAATAATACTTCTATCGCTTGTCATAATGCTAATCAAGTTCGATCATCGCTTTGATGACACCCGATGCAGGGTCCAACCATTGATCGAACTCCCGTATGGCCTCATTAAAACGGGCACGATGAGTGATATAAGTTGATGGGTTTATAAGCTGATTTTTTAAAGATGTTTACTAGAGACCCACTAACCAGGGGTCCCTTTTGCCATATGCTGTCCGTTACTTACCATCCAGGATTTTGTTCCATACCTTTTTCGTAAGCAAATGCGGAATTTTTTTTTCTCGCTGAAGATTCTCGCAAAATGAGCTGTGGTGCTAAAACCCGTTGCTGAGAAACAATTTTTTTTCCACTTCCGACAGAAATCTGATTGATTAGCAGCGTTGCCGCCGTTGATCCTAAAGTCTCACTGAATTGATCAATTGTAGAAATAGCCGGAGAAACCTGTGACGAAAATTCTTCGTTGCTGAAACCAATAACTCCTATCTCGTCTGGAATTTTTATGCTCCTTTGTTTTATAGCCCTGATAGCCCCAAAGGCCAGGTAATCACTCGCTGCAAAAATGGCATCAGGAGGTTCGCTCAGGTTGAGAAGCTCTTCTGTCACTTTTGCGCCTTCGTCTTTGTTTGGGGAACACTCAAACAAATAATTCGGGTTAAAGGGCAGTCCATGTTTCTTGAGCGCATGTTTATATCCATCGATCCTTTTTCGAAAAGGGAGGCACTGACGATGACCAGCGAGATGGGCAATACGGGAGTATCCCATCTCTACAAGGTGATCAATCGCTTTAGCGGCTCCTGAGAAATCGTCGATCGTAACAGCACTTATTTTATCATCATCAAATGTCCGGTCAAAAAGGACTAGCGGAATCTTATCGGATACGAGTCGAAAAAAATCATAATTAGATGTTTCTATCGCCAGGGATGCTATTATACCTTCTACCTGAGCACTGAGAAAACCTTCAAGTTGCCGCTTTTCAAATTCTAAGTTATCCTTGGATTGAGCGATAATTACATTGTATCCTGCGTCACTCAAAACCTCTTCGGCGCCTTTAATTGCCGTTGCAAAAAAACTATAGTGAATTCCAGGAACCAAGACCCCGATAAGTCCGCTTTTCCCAATCCTGAGTCCCGTAGCCATTGCGTTAGGTCGGTAATCTAACTCTTTCGCGGCTTGCAAGACGGCGATTTTCGTTTGATCGCTAATCCGAGGATGATCATTGAACGCCTTTGAAACAGCAGAAGGTGTGATCCCCAACCTTAAGGCGATATCAACGATTGTCGGTTTTTTTCCCATGAGCAGTTCAAACGTTTGAACAATTTAGTGTATATTTTACATTTATTGCAAATTCTCAATTCATAAAATTTTCAAAAGTTTGATTAACAGTAACTTATGATCGGACACAACTTCCAGGGCGCCAATCCCTTATCACAAAAAGTTTTACCACAAATACGCGAGCACTTTTCCGTGAAGATTATGAGTGGGCTGATAAACTTACACAACAGTTGCACTCACAATGAAACCGCTTTGTTACTCCAGCTTGTGGAGGGGTGAAGAAGCGCTTGAGTAATTTTTTCGCTTTATTGCGACAGACTATTTCGGTTTGCATACAAAATGATTAAATCTTCCAAAGAGGCTGATGAATGGGTCCAGGAAACGTTTTTAAAACTTTGAAGGCAGAGACCTGTCGAGGTCTGCAAATGCCCCTTCAAACTAAATAGAACATTCTCTTTGTTGATAAATTATTAAACAAACCATGACCTTCTTCGCTGATTCAAACGGAATAAAAATTCACTACCAGATAAGAGGCAAAGGCGAGCCCCTTGTACTCTTAATGGGTTTTGGCGCTGACGGTAACGTTTGGGAAAAACACGTTGTGGAATATGAGAAGCATTTTAAATGTATTCTTATCGACAATCGTGGTGTCGGTCTCTCAGATCAACCCAAAGGACCTTATACTACAAGAATGATGGCCGAGGATACGGTTCACGTTATGAACCATGCGAGTATTGTGAATGCCCGAGTTGCGGGTATTTCCATGGGAGGAGCCATAGCGCAGGAACTGGCGGTGAATTATAAAGACAGGGTCAGATGCCTGGCATTGATCAGCACATGGCCGAAGTTTAATAACTACGCTACAACCGTATATGAAAACCTAAAGAAGTTACGAGTTACCAGCAAACCCGATGAGTTCATGGAGTTATTACAACTCTGGATATTTGCACCACCTTATTATGATAAAGGGCTCAAGGATCTAAAGGATGGTCAGACAGCGGCAGCTGCGAACACTAAACCTCAATCTCGGGACGGTTTTGAAGGTCAACTTAACGCCTGTATTCTCCACGACACTGTTTCCAGATTGTCTGAAATGAATGTACCCACGCTGATTACCGTGGGTGAACTGGATATCTTTACGCCCCCCGCATTTTCAGAAGTGCTGCACAAAGGTATCAAAGATTCGATTTATGTCTCCTTTCCAGAAGGCGGTCATGTTCATCATTGGGAAGACCTTGCCCGTTTTAATAAAGTCACTACAGAATTTTTTATGAAGAATTAATCTATGGGAAAAATTAAGATAGCGTGTGAAACCTATACCTGGCAAATGCCCGGGGAGTCATATAAAGGTAAATTAGATCACATTATGGGAATAACCTCAGCAGCTGGCTTTGCAGGTATTGAACCAGAAACCAGCTTTTTTGCTGATCTGTCGGATCCGCTTAAAATGAAGGATACGCTCGCAAAGCATAACCTGGAACTTGCGGTATTGGTCCATGTCGAGGACTGGAGAAATCCGAAGGAAACGGATAGCGAAAGAACCAGATCGCAAAAATGGATAGAATTTTTGTCTCATTTTCCCGAGGCTATTTATTTGCCTGTACAAATGCCTGGGGCGGACCGGAGTAATTTACAGGAACGACAAAGAAATTTGTTAAGCTGTGTGAATGCACTTGCTGAACGAGCTTCAGCTTCCGGCATTAAATGTTCGTATCATCCCAATTCTCCAATGGGCTCAGTGTTCAGGACAGAAGAAGATTATGAGATTTTACTCAATGGGTTGAATGCTGAACATATTGGCTACACGCCCGATGTCGGTCACATAGCTAAAGCAGGTATGGATCCGCTAACCATCATCAAACAATATCGGGAATTAGTAAACCTGGTGCATTACAAGGATATGCATGCAGACGGGCAATGGGCGCAAACAGGTGAGGGTATAATTCAATTGAAGGAGATCACAGAGTATTTAGTACACAGCGGGTATCAAGGTTGGATTGTTATGGAAGATGAATGTGATCAAGCGATTACGGATCCGGATGGTGTCACACGTAAAGACGGAGAGTATGTGAATTCAAAAATCAAACCTTTACTCAAACCTTAGCAATATTTCGTTTGCTGGAAGATTTATGTTATTAAGCTTGATTGATTTAACGCAAGGGAGAACAAAAATGAAAGATTTAAAGTTTTTTGAAATTCCTTAATTATCGCAAATCCAAAACGGAGCACCCTGATCTCCCGAAAAGAGAGGGATGCAAGGAAATTTTATCTCGACCAAACATGTTTTGTTCATCGTTTTCGTTGCAGGGCTATGATGGCGACAGCAATTCTGTAAACTTTCCTGATGGATTCTCTGAATCTGTTATCGATTCAATCTTGCATTTACAATGTCCGCATTAGGGACTCTTGTGTTCAGGATTATATAATCGCATCCTGACGAGTGCTGCTCCTTTCAAATTTTTGAAAAAGCGGTGTTCTTTTTTAAGCCGGCAAAAGCGTCCATACCCATTCGCAATTCATGAGATCAACGGCCGGCGTATGGGTGAAGTAATACACAATAATAGTCTCAATAGGGAAATTATTTAATGAGTTATAAATGCACTTTACATTTTTTGCCTGTTTACAATTCTATCAAACCCTAATCCGCTACTCCCCTCTCCCCGACCAGTGATTTTGTGTACACCGTACCACACAAATACCTGCCCGTTGTTCCATCGCGTACGTTGAAAGGTTTGCTCTACGCAAACTCCTGAGCGGGGTACTTCCTCTTCGTGAATAAAATAGGCTTTCTTATCCATTAAACCTTCCTGTAACAAGGATGTCCTTGGGCGGATCTTATCAGGCTTGTCAGGATTTCCTTCGAGTATGCGCGGCATGGCAGCTCTTTGTATCTGAACTTCCCGGTTACTTCCTTCCACATGGGCAGGAATAAAAGGTATCCAGTTCTCAGGTATGGTATTCATTATCTCGTAACGGATCTTCGCTTCTTCCTCTCCGTCTTTTATAGGAACAGCAGGTGGTAAAGCCGGGACAGAATCATTGATGAGTTTTTGCAAATACCCATGGTATTCCGCTGCGGCTTCGAAGCCTGATTTAGCAGAACCATTAGGGAGCGGAATAATGGTTTCAACTCCCCAAACCATATTGGCCATTTCATCGCGAACAAACATCACTTCTTCCATCGGTTTGCTTTCTTGTATTTTTGAAACCGTAGGCAACAATAAAAGATCTGTGTCTGCTGCTTCTGCAACATTGCTATCGACTTTCATAGAAAACATATTCCATCGCGTCCAATCGATATCATCACCTTTCCCTGCCGGTTCGATCCAGAAATTTTCACCAAAAGAATTGGTGAGTGTTAACCCTTTTATTTTTGTTAGACTAGCAACAGGTAATTTGTAAGGTATTAGGTACCAATCATTGGCATAAATAAGTCCGAATTCAATGATTAACAATTTCGGAAGATCGGTTGTACTAGGTTTGATATAACTAAAATTGGTGCGCGAATCTTCGAAAGACCACCACCGGGTATTTGGCATTCCTTCGAACATGACGGGCGCAGGGATGAATGTTTGTTTATTCTTTTTTGGTGGCACCACCGGAGGGCCATCCACTAGTTCACCGAGCGTGGTTGTTTTTTTGTTTACATCGAAATTGTACCAGTCCAGATGGCCATGATAATATTCTTCTGCATGCATGATTTTTTCTCCAGATTCATCGTGCGTTGAAATTGTGAACTGGTACTCAAGCTGGGAGGGTTCCCATGCATTGTTGTTTGGATCTGTTGGCTGGTAAAACAGATCCTCAAACCATCTGATAAAGTTATTTTCAGCGTTGTCGAATTTGCTATGATCGCCAGCAAGCGGAAAATCCCCGAGATCGTAATAGTGCGGAAGTTTTTTTGACTTCAGATCGAAATACAATTGTGCTCCGTCGATCATCCGTCCCGCGACAGCCGAGAATTCCTGCCAAACTTCAGGGTGTGAGCATATCGCAGCGTGTTCTTTAAGCGCGGGATCTGGCCTCTTAAAACCATAATGATCCATGAAGAATTTTTTTGTTGGAACGGCAAGGTTTTCTTTTTCCAACAACTTCATCCAACGTCTTCCCATGATCAGTCGGAGGTCAAGAGATATTTCCTGTTGTAATGTGGAAAAAGGAAGAGGACGTTGCTCGACTTTTGCTTCGAACGGAACGTCTTTATCAAATTTTTGCACGGTGTTCGTATGTGCCTGGTATTTATTTACTTCCGATGTTGACGTACATAACTTAGCGACTACAGGCGAGCCGGCATCTTCACCTTCGAATTCTCCCATTTGCCATTGTTTCGTAAGCATCCAAAGGGCATCCCGTACTTCCGCTTTCAGCGCACGATCAAAATTATTCGTACGAGGTCTTCCCTCGAGCCTGCTCCATGCAAGTGTCATAGGAATGGCCTTTTGTGTTGTTATATCCTTCAATTCAAGTTCTGTAGGTATAAGCATAAGATCAGGTGAGTTATTCTTTTTTATTTGTCATTAGAGGAACTATCAAGTCACGCATCTGAAAATGTTTCGTCTTGATCATCTTTCAAAGTTTCGCACATACTCCTCAGCCATGTAATGGACTTTGTTATCGAGCACCAGGGAAAAGGGTGAAATACTTTCAGCTCCGAGCACAGCGGGCAGAAAACTTGCGAATGCGGTTGTATCAATTTGACCCGGTTCTATCGCGCGTGATCTTGCTGCGTCAAACGTATACGTAAGCGCGTCTACCAAATCATTCCATGTCCAGTTGCCCGATAATTTTGTCGGTGTCACCAATAACATCGTTTGGGGTGCTTCAGAATTCGGACGATCGTACTGGAAGGCGATGCCTGTTGTTTCTTCCTTTGCAGGTATCAGTTCCGTCCATTCGTCTACCAACATTCCACACACCTCGGCGGGAGCATTGGATGACTGGGCAGTAAAAGCGGTATAAAGAAGGGCGTTTGTTTTTTCCATGTTGACATCCTCTTCTTTGAAAGGCATCGCCAGCCAATGATATTTTTCTGTCTTAAATGGCAATTGCACAGGGTGAATGGTGAGATCATCTTCGATCATATCAAACGCGTTTCGAAACAGAATACAATTTTCCAGGTGTTTCATTTTTTCATGAACCCGCGCCATACCGTGCAGCCAATCTTCGGTTGGATTCATGAGACCCTTTCCGGCCGAACTTGTCCCATCATCTGCTGCCTTCAGGTATTTCAGAAGATCGTCAGTTGCATTCCATGCGTTGCTTATTTCAGTCTGTTGTTGCGCTGGCATGGCATAGCGCGGTACCATTTTGAAATCATCTCCTAAAATTATGCGCGCTGCGGCTTCAATTTGTTTTGCCTTGTCCGACAGACTAAGCGTTGCAAGGGATCCTTGTATAGTATTCACGGCAGGTATGCGTTTAACTTCTAAATCATCAAGCAATGTTTTTGAACGTCCTTGAAGATCATAAACGAAAACGGGTATGCTCCGCAGTATCTCGTCAACATCAAAAGGAAGAATATCAAAATCTGTAGTATTCAAACTCTTTATGTCCGTTAGAAGGTCAGCCAGTATTGCTTGCTTTTTTGTTAAGGTCCCTTTAAGCTTCGTGAATTCAGATTGGAATAAACTGTTCTTGTTATCAACGATGAGTTTTGAAATGCTTGCAGCAGGAGTAACATCTGGAGAGATTAATCTCTCCATCTCCTGAAGGATTTCCATAGTAATCGGTTGACTGCCAAGAACAGCGTAGTCATCCGATTTTTTTTGCCAGCGATCGGATACCTCTTGCAATTTATTCTTTAACGCTACAAACCATTGCTTCTGTTGCGTGTAGAGGGAGCCTATACCTGTCTGCGGAATACCATAATTTCCCAACTCAAGCAGGAAGTCAGCAAACAGGCCGATTGTAGTATCTACTGCATCACGGATGAGCTTTAGTTCAGTCTCTGTTGCCGTTTCAAAAACGGGTAGGCTGTTCAGGTAACCAATGATACCGCCTGCGCCCTTTGCATTTGTTACGACATTCGATAAGGATATTTTTAAATCCTCTAAACGTTGAGCATTCAGCTCCGGTGGTGACATGTCTTTTTTACTCGCTTCGTTGGGCAACGTTATGTCGGTAGGTGTGAGCGCCTGAGATTCAATCAGCAACGCCCGCAGACTCTTTACCAGGGGCGTTACCTGGAAGACAGAAAATTTAGTTGAATCACTGGACTCCTCGGTATAATTAAGCGTGATATTTCCGTCGAGGCGTGGGTCCTTTACTGTATGAAGATGATGGAGGAACCTGTCATCGAGCTCATTGATCGAACGCGAGTCCAGGGTACGAAGTATATATAAAAGATCAAGGGGCTCAAGCCCGAGATCATGCAATGAAATTTCAATACTTTTTGGAAGTCCGTCGGCACGGCTAATATAGTTGCACCGACAAACGATTTTACTTAGGGAAGGTAAAATTGTAGATAACCATTTATTCATTGAAGGCTCACATCGAGCTCTGGGGCCTCCCGTAATTGTGTGACTAATGTAAGTCAACGGTATAGCAACACGATGTGTGAGCGTGGCACCGCTTCTTGGTGTACGAATAACATCCGGTTCTTGAGGATAGTTGCCTTTGCTGTAGGCTTCCAATACTCCTGCAGCACGATCGTAATTACCCATCACGACATGATGGACACTTTCTGCAATACCCAAGTCGGCTACGGCATCACCAATATCCATCATTTCGTTGACCGCCTCTGTTATTGCTTTCCCGATGTCCGCATCATTATTAATCACAGTCAAACCAAAAGGATAACTTTTGCCTGAGCCAATCTGACCTTTCACATGATTGACAAGGTTAACACCATGGACGACGTTTCGGGCTTCAACAGCTGTAATCGGTATTGTTTCAGGATCTACAGAAGAGTCGGTGTTGTTTTTGACTTTAGTATCTTTCAATTTATCCGCCACGAGTGGAAATTGCTTTCGAATAGCATAAATATAGGCGTCTATACCTTTTGATGTCAGGTCTTTTCTGTCATGCAAACTGCGTTCAAAATGATAACCCAATAAAGCCGCGAGACTCTGCCCACCCTGTATGCCTTCGATTACCGATAGTGCCAGGCGAATTCGTTCCGACGAAAGATTGACAGCCAGAACATTATTACCATCAGGTTTGCCGTGGGATATAAAACCGTTACGCAAAACGGCCGCAGTCACTGCCTGATTGAGAGAAGGCGTATGAATATAACCTTCATTCAAACTGTCGGTGAGAAACGTTTTATTTTTGTCCGGGTTGAAATCCTCTACGAGGTCGCCAGGTACCTCTTTTTCACTCACCACTTTCCTTTTATTGGGTCTAACATTTTCCAGCCATCCAAAGGCGCCTAAAAAAATTCCTGTGCGGCTTTGTTGATCATCCGCACCGTGAAAATTTCCACGCATGTAGTTCAGTTCATTGGTGATGATACCGGTTTTCCAGGCATCGAGCCGATAGGAACAACAATCCAGGTGCTCAACAAACGCACGTTCAAGTCTTGCTGTCGAAGCGCCTTCCAACTGTTCAACCGCTTTAAGTTGTGAAGAAAGATACTGGGAAAATGGGGGTATGACAGGTTCAAAAAGAGAATCATGAATCAGTTCAGATACCGTATGCGTTGTAGAAAGCGCTGGCACTGTTTGATAGAGCAACGCATAACGACTTTCCGTGACCTCGCCTTTGTACTCCTGGTGGGCAAACAGCTGCTCTACACGGAGCGAAGCCAATTTCGTTTCACTGAAAATACCTTTTGATTCTGCAAGATCAACAGCGCTGGTATGGTAACCGAGTTCCAATGCATATTTCAAGAGCCGGTACAATTCAGTAACGGGCCTTTTCGTTAGTCCCTCGCCTATACGGACTGCATTTTCAGATTTTCTTGCTTGCCGAATAAGCGCCGTGAGATAATTTTTTTCATCAGCAGTGTATTTACCAATTTCCAAGGTTTCGGATATCGGAACATCATCAATCAGGTTTGCAACAGGATGTTCCAACGTGTGGGCCAGCAGCGCGGCGATCTGGGGAACAGGGGCATTCTGATAGCCTAACGTATTGCGTAGCAAATCCATGGCTTTATCCACAACCTCTTTATGTTCATAAAAACCAGGTTTAATCATACTGGCAGCGTTGCTTATTTCGATCAGACTTTCCAGATACCTGCGGTGAAATTCAACTGAAGTTGGATGAAGATGAAGCACCTCAAGCAACGTTTTGTACACTTCTGTTGATGTCTGAGCAACATGGGCCACTGACTCGCGAAATTGATGATTCCATGAATTTTCAATTCTTACCAATAACTGATAGAGGTCTTTTAGAAATTTGAATGTTCCATGATCAGGCTGAAATAAAAAGTCTCCGTGCGCTTCGAGATTCATCCATTCCAATCGTCCAAAAGCCGTCGTCGGCAAAATACCATACGGCTGATTCCCAATCCTGATCGCGGGTAAGGGTCCTCGGCCGCTCACATAACTATTGAAGAAACTCCGTGCGCGGCCAAGGGTCTCAGGACTAAATAAAAACTGCATCATCGACTCCAATGCATACCCCCACGTGGCTGGCCATAGCGCAATGTTCATATTTTTTGCATCGCTTTGGTCCCGGCCTCCGCTATGCAATACTTTGCTAAAAGTTTTTTCATCGAGACCCAGCCATTCCGCCAGCCACTGCCCATCCCTTTTTAAGGTCTCATCACCGGTATGTTTGAATCCATCATTCCCTCTAAAATACTGTTCGAAAGTTTCATCTGCATTATCGCTATGCGTAAATCCCGAATCGGACGAACCTGTATTATTAGTAGCGGTTCCCTGCGGTACAATGCTAAACCCTTTTTTACTAAAATAATGGTGATTAAATAATGCTTCCAGTTGTCTTTTACCTTCTTCCGCGTCTGCGCCTATGCGAACACCTAATACAAAAAGCCGAGAGAATCCATTGAGTTCATCTACTTCCAAATCCAGACGAAATCCCATTCCGATTTCTACGGCGCGGTTAAAGTCTGCAACCCACCGGATAGACTCTTCAAATTCGAGGTCACCTTGCGTCGTTTGTTTGAATTGTTCTTTTGCATCGGGAGATGGATCAGGGCTCGTAGGCAATGGCGAAGGAATCGGTCTTCCAAAAATTGGCGGCATCGCTATATTATTTTTGAAACGTATCAATGCCAGTCTTTCAGGCAGCAAGTTTACCAGAGATGGTTGTGACCAGCTGTGTTCTTTTCCCGATTTTTTTTCCAAGTCCGGAAAAAAAACAAGGGCAAATTGAAGGTCGGCTTCACTACGCTTTAATCCATTGGGTAATTTTTCATCAAAGTTCACCGGCTGATAAGTTTCGATAATATTATCAGCATCAAGTGAGATGTTCACTGCATTAAAATCAGCTTTGATTTGTTGAATTAATTTATCGTTTCCATTCGCAAACCAGAGTTCTTTAAACAAATCAAAAATAACGAGCTGATCAGTGGGATTCCAATCAGCTGCTACAATTGCTAAAATGACTGTCTTCGGTCCGCGCACTGGAAAAATACTCGCGACTTCATCGGGTATCAACTGACTTGTGATCCAAGCGGAACGACCGCTGCCATGAGCCGAAACAATTAGTCGCCATGCGGATTTTTGTAATTCCAAAACTGCAGGTTCAGGATTTGAAGGGTCAGCAGGTTTTCCTGCACTATAGTATTCAGCCCAGAATCGCGCAGCATTGTTCACTTCTTTCTTCGACAACAACGGTTCAAAACTATCCACCATACATTCATCCGGATAGACGCGGACCCACAATTGCGATTTGTTATCGATCGTCTTAAATCGAGTTTCTATTCGTAGTGGAAATAATAAGAAGGGTGTCTGATTTGAAAAATGTGTTTCAAGTTCGCGACGAGGATCAACAAACAATTCAAAGTTTTTTTCTATTTCACTCAGTCGGTCTTTGATGCCGCTCATTTGCTCGTTCTTTCTTGCAACAACTCTTTTCGCTGCAGCAATCTTTCCTTCAAGCTGTTGTCGTCTTCTAAGGTAGAGTTCATTGTTATCAGACTTCTGCCGCTGCAATTCTTCAAGTTCTTTTTCAAGCATTCGTAATGCATGTGTTTCGCCGGAAAATTCAAGCCTTAGTTTTTCATGATTTTCCCTCCCCTCACGGAGATCATTACGGAGTTGGTGAAAGTCAGCCATACTGAATTAAGTTTTTTTCTTTAATAACATTTCGGACGCATGCACCGCCACCATCATGGGTACCTGGTAAAGTATATAGGCCAGGTTGGCTGCATCGATATTTTGATCCCATTTCACTTTTACATCATCATCGTGTTGTTCTTTCTGACCTTTTTCCTCTGTGCTACTTGCTGGCGAAGGAGGTGCCTGCAAAGTTAGTGGTCCTGGTAAATGCAGAACGTCAATGACAGCTTGCCCTTCGGGGAGTACATGCTTTGCATTAAGATCATTCCAGCTGATAAGCTTTGGATCCGGATTGTCGGCTCTTGTCACATCCAGTCCAAACCGAGGTTCTCCTGGCCTTTCCTTGATCACAAAAAACCAACCGGCATTATCTTCTGTAAGCGTTTCAGGTAATATTTCTCCGCGGGCTTCCAGTACGGTAAGATCAAAGCCAAAGAAATAAATATCCGGATCTACTTTTGCTGCGTACAGTGGTGTGCGAACAAACTTACGATCTGGTTTATCTTTGTCGCCTTCAGCTTCATTCTGCAAGCTTCGCGGCTGTTGTGGATCACCCTCTGTCCAGGCGGCTTTATGGGCATAGATAACAGCGGTAGGATATTTTTTTAGCAACTCACCGCGAATCACCAACACCACTTCTTCGCGAGGTGGCTCCCCCGGTTTTTGTCTGTTATCATGTTCTCCAAGCTTACTCTTGCGTTTCCACCAATGCAATTTCGGAATGTCGTAATAGGGTTCGCGTTTCTCTTCTTCGGTTTCATATTTCAAAGCCGGATCTTTCAATGCCACCGACGTATCCCAGAACTGGCGGAAATAACTTCCACGCTGATCGGTTGGATATTCTCGCCACAAAAGCTCGCGCGCAAATTCATGGTTTAATCCCGCCATATAGGATTCAATAAATTTCTGATTGGTCTCAAGCAGTGTAATGCTATTGTGTTCGATCAGCTCAATATTCGGAAGGAACAGTTCGTCGGAGATTTTTTTAAGCGGTTCATACATCGGCGTATTGATCTTGGGGTATGCCATGGCTTCCACAAAACCTTCATCCTCGAGTTGGTCTTTTATCCATTTTGGAAAAAATATGTGCTGATAAGTCCACGCTGGTACCGTTTTTTCCGGCTTGAGTTGATCAAGGATAGCATTTGACACCTTGTCAACCGACAATGAAATCGGTTCAGGTTTTACCGGAGTATCTTCCTTTGTTAACTGAAAAAGGCGATACATATCTTTTAAGGAACTTTTGAACCGTTGTGCCTGCGGACTATCCACGCTACTTCCGATCGACGGCATAAATGTTTCGTCCAAGTCAACAAGCCTGAAGTCTGAACTTTTTGGAAGTGCATTGACAGACTGAGGTGTTTTATTTTCAGTCTTAAGTGAATCTACAACAGCAAGGTCTTTCGCCCATTGAGTCAGTTTCCGCCAGAGAAAAACACACGCACTGGCTACCGGCACCCCGATCGATAAGGCGACTAAGGGTGCAGCAAACAAAAACAACAATGCTACAATAAGGATTACCAACACCAGTGGAATGTAAAGAAGCCACTTAAAACGCCTTAGCCAGTCTTTCAGGAATGCTGGCAAACCTGGTGGTTCCAGAGAGGTTGCCATGCCGTTTACAGAAGGTATTCCAGGAGGCAATATTTTAGGTGGAACAGGTATCAATTCGCCCGTGCTGATCTTTGTTACAACGGTTTCCAGTTTTATCGTTTCACCTTCCGGCAATTGTTTCAATAAATGATTCACAACGCGTCCGCGCGGACGAACAATGCGGCGCATCGGCGCAGACAGTACAACGGTTGGAATAACACTTTGCCGCACATTGTGAAATACCGTCGATTCGTTGAACATCACTCTTTTTTGGAGTGGTGCAGTCAGCAGCAAGATTTTAGACGAACTGCTTTGATTAGCCTGAATAAAATGTTTTGCGTGTAAGGCGGAGCTAGAGGCAATACAACATTGCCCATAGCGTACTTGTTGATTGGCATTGAGTACTTCACCGATCTGCTCCCAGGCAGCCTGCATAAAATCTTCCTGATTTTCCTGAACGACGCGTGTTCCAAAATGAGCGGGTACACGGTATCGTGGATCAAGATTCAGTTCATTGAGCCAATTGTAGTTATGATCTATTCGCACGCCGTCGCGGTCTTTGTAAACACGTTCTACCATAGCATGCCACCGTCCATAGATCGGCGGTGTTATCAGCGGATCAGCATCTTCATTTGCATTTTCGAGATGGCTCTCGGTCGCGGCATTTGCATTTGCAGTGGCGGCAGGTAATAATTTATAATCATCAGCAAGGTTTAGAAGGCCTGCAATCTGTACTTGGAACGGATGTATGTCTGGAGATTTGTTGATGGCCCAATCATCAAATTTTTTTGTCTTTTTGGTTTCTTCTTCCGTCAATGCTTCCTTTGGGACTTTGAGCGCTCCACCAAGACGGAGAATTCCACCGAGTACATTTTCCGGATCACTATCTTCCTCCCATTTCAGATTCCCGCCCGGTTTTGTCATATCCATGACACGTCTCCCTACCCTGCTGTCGGCAACTTTCGGTTTCAGCAATCCGACCAGGTATTCAAAATCCCCAACATCACCGGTGTTAAATTTCCAACGGTAGTAATACGGAAATTCTGTATTGGCATCTTCCCAGGAAATTTTCAAATTCGCCAACGCTATCGTTTTTGCATCTTTTCCATTCCCTGCAAGTCTTCCGGTTTCATAGGATGGTATGACGAAAGCATGGTAAGGTGTGTTGGGCATAAGCTTGCGTGGACATACCAATCGGGAGTACGCGAAATCCGGGTTCTGGTTAAGAAAAACCTGCAGCTTATCGAGTGCTGCATTCACATCGCCCTCACTATCGGACAGGATGGTACTCACCGCCGCCGTAAGGTCGCCGTTGAAATGAACGTGCGCCCAGGCCCATAGTTGATCTATTTTCGGAAATACGTTTCGTGTCACAGGATCCTTCAGTGTAAAGAAAGGCAACGGACGACCCAGCAAATTTTTTCCGTCTTCGAATTCGGTTTCTGTTAAAACTACCAGGGAAATCCACGGGTTCAACCGTTTTCCAACGGGCGTGGTTGGCGTATAGCGCCAGGGCAGATCTTCTTCGTAAAAATCAATGTAGGCAAGATAGTTTGATTCAAAATTGGTGATCCAATTATGCGGATCGGTCTTGATTACCGTGCGAGCATCGAATCCGATTATATCACCGGGGCCGTATATTTCTATCTTTTTTTCTTCCACCGGCGAACTTTTGCCGTCGCCTTTGATGTCGAGTTTTACAGAAAAAGTTCCACGTCCATTCTGTGTTGATGTAAGTGCGTTGGCCAGGCCCTGGCGCAGGTAAGGAAGAAATGAATAGGTTGCAATGCTCATATCTAATTGGCTTCAAATATTGGAATGACATGTATCTCTTCGACCATAGCAGCGTTCTTTGATAGTTGCGAATTGAAGTAATCATGAGCATGAGTTTCAGATGCAAATACGGGTGCGTTTTCCAAGGCCTTATTGTTTGTTACACCAGCGAGTACATATCCGGGTTGTTTTACTTTTATACGCTCATCATCCAAAGTCGGAACAAGGGCTTTTTTCCGTGCATGCGACAAAGAAGATTTTGCTACCGCGGCACCATCGAGCCAGTGGAAGAATAAGGTACCAACATTTTTAAACCACTTCATCACCTTCCGCTTGTCGCCGTCAATGATCTTCACTTCGTATCGCACGACACGCTTTACAATCTTGGTCGAACCTAGTTGCCGGCCGGCGTACGCCAGCTCTACGCCAGCATCGATGTCCTGGAATGAAGGACGTGAAAGTTTATCGGCATTGCTTAGTTCCTGGAATTGAGCAATAGCAAATTTCTCCTGAGGTGCATATGTAGTTTTAGCAAGGCGCGACAAACTCACGCCCGAGGAATTCACCTCTACTGAAAATAGATGCGCATCCGCAACAGGATTGTTACCTACCTTATCAACCTTTACTCCAAGAGGAACGGTTCGTTGACTTATTCTCAGTGTTCCCAGTGGATGTAAAACCAGCTTCTCCGCAGCTTCATCTAGTTTACGGAGCGACACCAGCAGATTCGACGTCTTCGGTATCTCAGCTCTCCAATTATCGGCTTTATTGAATTCTGCAACAAGGATAGGGATGGCATCAACAGCAGGTAGTTTCGGATTGTCTGCTTCACCCCACGTAATATCGAAATCCACTGAAATGTCAATAGAGAATAGCCACAGATCAATCGAAAGTGTAGCAAGACCTTTTGCCCTGAATGGGCCAGGGCCTGCCAGGCTGAATTTTAAATGTATACTGAATACTCCTGCGCCAAAAACGTCCATTCCAATAGAAAAAGAAATTTCTATAATGAAATGAAAAGGAGAAAATTGAAACAGCGCATCGAAGCTAAAATTACCATGGATGTTGAAAGCGCTTACACCATAGTAAAGTTCTGCACGCGCACCAAATTGTACGGTATTGGAGGTGACGGCAAAATAATTCTCTACGGTGATGCGTTGCAGCGGATTTCGTAGTACATCGATATGAATCCTCTTCGGACTTGGAAATGGCAAAGGCGGAGGATTAAATTGAGGATGGAAACCACCCACACTTAAAACAAAATTTGGATTGTTGCTAAAGTCCATGAGCAGACCCATTTCACCTTCCATGGTCATGAATAACATCCGGGAGTCGAACATCGCAGCATAAAACCAGATCCTGCTTTTGTCAAATTCCAACGCTCCAAGAAAGCCGACGTTGATTACAACGAGTGGGATATCCTCAGTAGGTAGTGCAATTTTTAAAACTCCCACAATGGCAACATTTCCCGGAATTTCGATGATAAGTCCGAAAGCAAGACTGACGATCGTTGGCGTTCCCCATCCTATTTTTATCATCGGTCCAATGAGGAATTTGCCTTCGTAAGGCGGGAAGTAAGTGCGCAGGTCGCTGATGATACGCGCAGCGTTGGCAACAGGATCTGGCGGGAACATGATGCTGTTGATACCGCCCGTACGAATGCCCGACGCAATTGGACCGAGCAACATGGTACGATTTAATCCGAGCAATCCACCAACGCCTATTAATGTAAAACCGAAACCAAGCTGAATGCCCGTTCCAAATTCTGCCGTGATAATCAGCAGCAATGAAAACCCTTTTGAACCATCCGGCATTTTGGTTGTGATCAACCCAATGGCTTTAACGGTTACTATTTTTACGAGGGAGAGTTCAAGAACGCCTGCATATTCTTGCTTATCAAAATCAAAATAGAGATAGCCTCCTCCCTTTACAAGACCTGCATCGATGGAAAGGCCGACACCGTTGGGCGGTTTAAAGCCCACATTAAGGTCTGCAGGACCAAGATTACCTGGCTTAAATTGAAGTGCAGATTTTATTCCGATGTTTTCTACTACAGCGCTGAGGGGTCCAAGCTTCATACCCATAACTACTCCAGCTTCCAGCGCGAAGTTTTCCGTCTTTGGTTCGAGCGTAAAACGCAAACCCGAAATATTGATTGGCCCGAGTTCAAGGTGTATAGGGAATTCCATGGCAAGCTTTGCGCCACCCCGGAAATAAAATCCGGAGAGCAAAGACATGCCGAATGCCATAGCCGCCTCGGCTTCAACATTGATTCCGGAAAGTATTTTTTGTAGAAAGCCATCGCCTTCTCCGCCATTGATTACAAGGCGAAGTGCTTGTAACTCACCCTCTACTCCCACATCAAGTTTGCCGCCGGTATTCTGGACAAATGAATTTATGCCAAGCCCCTGCACGGACAATCGCGATCCTCCCTTTGATCCAATCAAAATAATCTCTTGGGTTTTGTCAGGTTTCTCGTGAATCTTAACGCTGGCATTGAAGGATGGATTCATATTCAATACACCTTCAATGCCGGAAGGTCGTACAATTACCCCAATGCCTTTAATATCACCGTTAGAATTAAACTCGAGTTTTCCGCGATCACAAACATCAAAATCGAAGTTCGCGGTGCCCATTAGATATGGTAATAACGCAATACCTTTCTTCTTCCCTCCGTTCGAATCCACCGGAGAAATGGTAACACCGAATTGGCTATACGTTTCAGGCGTTAATCCTTTTTGAAACAAAGGGAACCTTAACTCCTGATGATTTGTGGAAACATTTCCCAGCACCGAACTTGTCGTTCCAGGTTGGGGATACATTCCTCCAGGTAATGCGGCAGCACGCATCACTCCGTCAAGCCGGTCGAGCAATTTTGGTGTATCAAGATCCGTATCCCATTTATATACCGCATTAAATATTTCACCCGGTTGGTTAATCAACAAAGTCAACCGCTCCCAATTGATTGAACGCGTGGCTTGATTAGGAGCAGCGTTTGGTTCTTTTTCCAAAAGTCCGAGAAAATGTAGCGATGAATGAAAATTCGGTTTCTGGTTGTCCAGAAAATCCAGTATCATGAAATCGGTGAGACGTTTCGGAAGTTTATCAATATTGGGTACGGCTGCTCCGCCGCTTCCTTTTATCTCCGCGTGTAAACTTCCAATAGCATTGACCGTCTGGACCAACCGGGCAATCAAATTTATGATTGCTGAGGCTATGCCACCTTCGCCGCTGGCAGCGCTCACCTGCTCGACAGCAACTAAGAGTTCATTGGTTCCGGTAGCGAGCGACGTTAGCGCACCGCCAAATGCGGTTTTAGGAATCTCATACCCCATTTTCCGAAAAAATGCCACAGCCTGGTCCGGCGTTTTAACAGCGCGCAACGGAGCAAGAGCTAGTCCTGTTTGAGTCAGTATGGATTGTAATACGTCTGCCATTTCCGGAAATTTATTGTGCTAAAAATTTTTGTATCGCGGAATTGATCATTGTAATAAGGGGGTTAATACGCTGCTCAAGCTGATATAAGTTCTGCCAGCATACAACAAATTCCCCGGTGAGCTGACGGGTAAATTTGGTATTGAAGTTTGTTACCTGCGAGGTATCAGTCCATACCAGTACCTCTGCCTCAGAATAGACTGCGGCTCCAGGAGTTTTAACCGGGCCGAGGCCACCGATTCCAACTTTTGTACAATCCACTGTAAATGGTATAGGAACTGTTATTGCTACTCCCGGAGTCGTATTTATAAACCACGAAACTTGGCTTTTGAGAATATTATGTGCTCCCTCGTTACTGTTAACTCTTATCGCTGAATCTGAAACATAAGGATAGGCTTGTTTAGTATGGATAACGAAGAACATCCTGCTCATTTCTTTTGTTGTGATAGCTTGCCCACTGCCCGCTGGGACCGTATCATTCAAACACGGTACCCGTATTGATTCTAAACTTACCTCTTTTGAATAGTCACCAGCCAGCCAAATTCCGGTCAACGTATTCGGATTAAAAAACCCACCCCTCATCAACGACACATTGATGTAGCTGTAACCTAATGCGTCTATGCAAATGGTGGCAGATTCATTGTGAAAAATACCTTTTAGTGCGTCGCTGAATTTTTTTATAAACACAACCTTATTGGGTGCCGAATTATCAAATACAAAAATTTCTTTCAACGAAGGTTTGAGCCCTTTGCCAAACGTCTTTAAAGGTTGAACTGCCGTACTAGTGTCTATTACACTATTAAGGGAAGAAAAAAAGGAATCAGGAGTAGCAAAGTTTGAACTATTGGCATGCACACGAGCGGCAGCACGTAAATCGAACGCAGCATAGACGGCAGCCACTTTCACCAAACTTCCTGAATAATGCATCGGATCTGAAGGTGGATTCTTAGGGATTTCTGCATATAAGGTTGAAAATCTGTTGTCATCTCTTTGAATTGCCCGAATCGATATGGCAAGTTTTTTAGTTACTAAAATAGTTCCACTAATCACGTTCGGTACATTCTCGATATTGATCTTCTCATCCTCGTACGCCTTATCCAGAAAATCCTGCAAGGGCAAAATAATTGGCTTTGCAGTTGGCTTTGGAACATCTTCCGCACCGAAAATCCAGTTGAGTAATTTCTTGGTCGAATTCGTAATAGAACCCATAGCTAATTTCTGTGGAGCGGTCCCTTTTGATAGTTTAGCAAAATCCAGTCCCCCATAGCGCCCGACATTTTTGTCAGCACGTCATTAAAATTCACGCCTGAAAAAAATCGGTCGCGTAAAGCCTCGAGCACCTGCCCACATGCTTTTATATTTGTCTTTGGAAATCGAAGGACATTGAACAAGTCAATACGGTCGGATTCACTTAACGCAGCTAGCTTTTGTCTTATTTGCGCGTCCGCAATCATATTCTTATCCGTCGGTTCAGGCAACTCCTGGTATGGAAGTAGTGAAGGGGAAAGAAGCATCGTCAATAAAAGCATACGCAGACCACAAACTCCCAATCCCGATCCAATTACCGATACAAAATCAGTTTCGCCATTATTGATTGAATTTGCGACTAGCTCAAGTTGAGATTTACGTTCAGCAGCTGACCGCTGTAATACGCCATCATTCGTCATAGAAAATAAGAAATTCAGAAAGGAATTTCCTGATTCGGGAGTTTTTAAAGAGACGCCCTTATAATAAGGATTATGGTCATTGACCACCTCGCGTATAACTTCCACATTGCTCATAGTCGGCCCCGGTTTATCCACCGCCTTGGCAATCATTTCTTCTAGAACTATATTCAGCGGACCGATTTCTTGCGTAATCGCAAGACTCGCAACTTCTGAAGAGCTCCCATCTAACAAACGGACCTTAAGGTTAAGAAATCCTTCTGCCAATGGAGTATAGGACTGTTGTCCAATCTCAGAAGTCTTTACAGTAGGAGGTCTACTGTCTTCAATGAATGACCATTCGAAAGACACGGTGGAAGATGCTAATGCAGTATCCATTACAAATACTACATACATATTTTCCCGGGCAGCAGCCAACGGTGCCGTAATAAACGAGATCAAGGAACATTTACCATCCGAATTCAATATCGCTTCTCCTAAATCAGATGGCTGAAGTCCCTGAGGTATTCTGGTTTCCGTTTTGCGTACGCTCATAGTTAAATGATGATCTCAACGCGATGATTAGTTTATACGCTGTCTACTTGTTGCTGTTGACATGAATCAACTACAATATCTTTTTTGCCCAGATAATCTCAGTGAACTTTCCGTTTCATCTCTTCAATCACGCGCAGCAATTCAGGTTTTGCATAAGCCCAGTTATGGCACTTAAAACTCCGTAGCTTTTCAATTTTTCCCTTGCAATTGAAACAGTGTACATTTTCGATCGCTCTGGGATTTTCTATGTTTACAAACTTTCTGTCTCCCAGTATTACTCTCGCAATCATTTCCTTTCCGTGAATACTATCGACTGCTGATGAAACAATATCCAGCCAGTTAATTTCTCTTTTGCATTTCGGACAATGTTGTTCATCACCGCTTACCCACAGTGGAGCACCAATCGTTTTTGCTGGCATACCCAGAAGTTCTTCAATTTTTCTCACATCCCAATCGGCAGTTACCCATTTGTGTTTCCCTGGCAAAGAATGTGGTGAATCATACACTTCCTGAAAAATTTCATTGCTGACGGCAAACGTATTTTTTTCGGCGTCCTTGTTTGATGTTGTTGACTTCATAGCATAATTATTTTGGTTTGTACATCGTAAAATCAATCGAAAATTCTAAATCTAGCTGTGTCGCTTCACCTATTACTGCAACAATAAAGTGTATAGGCCTAAAGTGAAATACAACTCCGATCGTTTCTATATTTAAATGTAAACGGGTCTAAAATAATATACAATAACCCTTTTGGGTCAGATTGTTAAAGTCCTCTCGCTTCAATGGTGTAGGAAGTTTTGTGAAGATGGCTTTATCTATCTCCACACGTAAAGTTCACGTTCACTAGCTCTTGCGAGAATCGTTTTCAACAATAAGTTGAATGTTCATTGTATCATGAATTGCGCTGATCATGTACTGACGATTGATTTTTTTGGAAGGGATTCCGTTGAATTAACCCTTTAATTTGATACATAACATCTTCACTTAGAATGCATGAATTTAATGGATGCTAACTTATCTGCAATAGTTTTTTGAAATAAAAATTAAGAAATCATTCCTTACTAACTGAATTTAGGGATAACAATTCACTGAATTTAAGGATGGTTAAAAGAATAGCTAAATAGATAACATTGAATAGTTAAAACGGCAGTACAACATGGTTTTGACAATGATGCTGTAAAACTGATCAAGATATTTCCGAAGAGATTAAATGGAAGCATCGACATCCGTGAATTTTTAGTAACAGAAGATGCACTAGCAATAGAGCGGATGCTTAGAAAAATCCAAGCGACAAATGGCATAAGTGATGAGAGAACCTTCAGTGAAGAAGGGCTGCATACCTAGTTAATTTTTAATTACATCATTCAACTTTTGTTCTCTAAAAAATCCCTAGATTTTGATCATTTCAATTTCATAACAAGCTCTTTCCATCACGCGCAGTAAAAATATTTTATCAAAGTTTGGTCTGACAATTCCAAGTCCACGACGTCACGATACCAGGTAAGAGGAACAAAAACTTTCCACCAGAAATAACAATATCGGTTTTCTTCCTGTACTGGTCCAGTTGAACCTCCTTTTTGTTTATGGCGAAGTAATTTCCGCGGTTGTTAGACTTTGTTGCGACTTGCTTTTGGCAGCGAACCATATCGGGTCATCGAAGTCAGGTATAATATTTAGGAAATGAAAACAGTGTCCGTTGGCAATGTTAATCGGCGGCCTCAACATTGGAGCGCTGCTTCTGCTCCGAAATCCTCGTGCCGTAAATCAGCAGCCGTACAGAGATAAGTCAATAATCTTTTGCATCTGCTCGTCGGTGAAGTGAACCCAGTTATCTTAAAAATCATTTCCGTCTTCGATGTACGCATCCGTTTTACTGGACGTTCAATTCCTTTGAATTCCACAGTCTAAATGAAAAGTAGTTATAATGAATTATTATTTCTGAAATCGAACGTTACTGCCTGCCTATTGGGGTTTGAATCGCCGTGGGTCGAAAACAAAAACTGCATTTCTAGCCGAATTACCGCTATGAATTTGAAAGAAAATTCAGATAGTTCAAACCCCAATAAAACTTTTGTAACCGCTTGAACATCTGTAAATAAAAAAAGGATCGACACAATGATTTTTGTGTCGATCCCTGTGGTGAACTTGAGTGACAAGATTTCAAAACCCTTGCTGGTGAATCTCGACGCGCTATCTTCTCTTTATCAGTTAATTACACGTGAATTTTCGTTTTTAAATTATTCATTAAACTGACGGAAAGTGTTTGAACTCGGTTCCCAGTGGTCTTCCGATAAAATTCTTCGCCATAAATCTTGGAACAATAAATCGTAAATCCCTTCGCTCAATTCAGTTTTAAAGATTCTGTATTACGCTTGCTGTCCGGCGAATGATAATTAAAAACTGTACTTAACCATCATTATCAGGTCTTCAAGAGTATTTAACTGTGCCTGACCCACGGACAATTCAAAGCTTGTATCCAGGGCAATATCTGTGGTGTTTCCAATACAAAGCTTCAACTCATTATTTCGCGAAAGATTCACTGCATTGCCGTCCACATTGACGACAAAGTTTGCTGGATTATTTTTAATCGTGGCGATGATCATCACGTTCTCAATTGTCGCACCGATGGTTTGCGCCATATAAGGCAATCTTGATTTCGTAATGGTGAGGTCGATTGTGCCGTTTTTCTTGAGCAAATGCCATTCGTTAGGCAGATCATGTTTCATGTGAATAGCCATATGCAATCCTGTCTGGCTGAGCTGCTGTTTAATGGCTGCAAGCTGATCTTTCAACGAATCTTCTGCCAGGCTCTTAAGTGTGGATCCGCCTTCTCTCGATGTATATTTCATTTGGATGATCGCGTGCGAGATAGTATTGTAATCAAACTGTCTCACTTCATTCGGAAGCTCAAGCCTCCAGCTACTGATCGCTCCGGTTCCTTCGAAAGGAAGGTAACGGTCATCCTTGAAGTTTAACTCAAACATTCCGTTATCGTTTTGGGCATTGCTGGTTGCAATAGACTGGATGGCGCCTACGTTGTAAACAAAACGTTCATCATTACCTGGGTCTTCCACATAGCCTGTAGCGGCGCTGTTATCGGGGTTACTGTTTTTCCGGTATCGGTTGCTGATCAGCGATAGTCTGGCGCTTACCGAAGTGTATGGCCCTGCGATGCATGGCAGGCTAATGCTGATGGATTTTGTTCTCCTGAAATAATGTCCGGCATAATCCATATCAAATAGTACTTCCGGGATATCGAAATCACAAACACCCGTTGCCCTTAGTCTCACCAATGCCAGAGGATCTAACTGTTCTAGAGAAATGTGTTTAGTAATCTCATACTCTCGTTTATTTTTATCCAGATAGCTCGACTCCATCCGTTTGATATCATGAGTAAGATGCTCTGCGCTTTGCAAACCTTTTTTCAGGCTATCCCAATAGCCGTACTGAATGAATGTATCACCATTCCCCAATTCAAAGCGATAGCTCCTTTCTGCTTTCTTGGCAAAATCATAGGCAAGCTGATAGGCCCTGAAATAAACCGAGCTGATCTGACCGATCATCCAGTCATACAGTTCCTCATTAGTAAATTTGCTACGCATAAAATCGTCTGATTTTTTTGCGTTGTCCACTTGTAGCTCCTGGCTTTTCAGATCCGCTTCTGCGATCTCTTTACGGATCTCCGAGGCGAGGATCTGTTTATCAATATGAATCAGCTCTTTTTGCGCGAGGCGCTCTTCTAATTTCCAGTTATCAAATCGTCGCTCATAGCCACCGAGCGTAGCAGCCCTTGTGGCATCGTAGGTGGCCATGGCGCTGAAGATCGTTAAGGTTTTTCCGACGGCATCAGTGCTATGGGCCAGAAGGCTTCCGCCAAACTTGGCTGTACCATGAGGAGAACCTCCAAAGCCGGAAGCTCCCAATGCCAAATCCGGGATCAATGCTAACGTCGCACCAAGTGCATAGGTGATGTTTGCAGCATCCTGGTAGGCATTCGCTTTTTCCAGCTTATCTAAATTCAGTTGCTCTTTATCAATTATTTTCTTGACATCTCTATGAAATTTATGTCGTTCTTCCGTCACTACTTTTGCTTTTTTCAAAACTTCGATCTGCTGAACGGCCTCTTCCACTTGAAGCAGCTTCATATCCCGGATGGAGTTAAGCACTTTTATTTCCAGTTCGCTGCGTAGTAGAGCGAAGGTTTCGGCATCTTTCTTTTCCAGCGCCATCATCAGGGAAGTGCCAAGACCTCTAACCTCCGAGGCGAGTTCTGTTGCCTTTTGCGACAGTATATGAAAGCGGTAGTGAGGGAGCGGCGCATTGATACCTGCCAATACCGAAGAAATATCTAAACCCGAAGCGGCAGCACGAACCAACATACCAGGATCAATAGGCGGCGCGAACAAGGCAAGGCTTCGTTCGATGCCATCGATATTTTGGCAATGGCGGATCTTAAACAAGCGGTCTGCGATGCGGTCCCAGTAGGCAAGCATTTTGTCATTTTGCGGTATGCAGAAATAGAGCATTGACAAAGTAATCGGAGGCGGAGGCAACTCCTCTCCCTCTTCAGGTAAAGCGGACAAGTCCGGCAGTATATTTTCCAGGTCAATCAGAGCATTTCCAAAAGCATCCAACCTTGCCGATATTTGATTATATGTTTCATAAGGAGCCTTGACGGTAGATGGGATATTCCTTGGCTTTGGACCTAATAATTTATCGGCGGCGATATAATACTGAGTAGCTGTAACAATAGATTCCATCGTGTCCTGCCGGAATGCATGATCTCCTGCTTCGATAAGGTTGTCTATATATTTCATGAGTAACGCCTTCTGATAAGCCACCGGTCTGAAGCGCGCAACCACATCAGGCTTAAATGGTTTTTTCCTCCACTGATCAATGGCAAATTCCAGTTCCGCTCTTTCAGGAGTTGTCGGATCGGCGATATTATACAACAAGGTATCGATACGCTGGCTGATATAATCACTGTCGTTGGTCAGGAAAAAAGGCTTGGTCACCCAATATTTTTGAGGTGTAGTTCCTTCCAACGCTCCCGTTGGATTGAACATATAGTGGAACCAAGTCTGCGCTTCCTCAAATCGAAGATTCTTCGTAAGCCGCGTCGCGAGTAGAAAAGGGACGTGAAAGAAAAGCTCCCAGTTATATCCGCTGTAGCTTCCATCGCTCGTGAAATCAATATCTTCTACGGGGTAGGACAATGTATTCACTCCTCCCTCGTGCAACACATAGGTTTTAGGAACAATATTCGGATTTGGATTATAATGTTTCTCAAAGTCAAAGCTGGTCCTCTGCAACTGCGTTTCGCGTTTCATGAATTCCCCGATGCCATCTTTGTACAATGTTTTTCTCAGCGAGCAAATCAGGGGATGATACATGTTCTTGAACTCCTCGCCGTATTTCAGACCCTTGTATACGCTGACCTCGTCCTTAATCTTTTGAAAATCTGCCATGATCTCGGCCAGTAATTCCGGTGTAGGATTGGTTTGGTATCGGATTATTTTCTTGATCAGTTCAATTACATCTTCGATCAGCTGCATCACATTTGAAGCTGTCCTTTTTACCAGCCCTTGCTCAATGGCTTCCCGTGAGTGATTGTAAAAACCTGGAATGATCACATAGGCATGCCGACTGTCTTCTTTAAAATAAGGAAGCAAAGTTCCTAAAGGCATTTTGAGAGAGCGGTCACGCATCTTGTCTCCCAACGCCTTTAATATCAGATATTGCCATAACCAGGCGACAATGTCGATCACGGTTAATTGATGTGGATATGTGAGCCGGAAGAATCCCGGAGTCTGCCTTAATATTTCGTAGAAATTAAAAAACGAAATTCCGTTCCTGACCGCAAGGTCATCGGGAAGTATGTTAAGCTCATGATATCGTTGAGTGTTCAGGAGTGTATCTCTGAAATCCGGAAGGAAGTCCGGGAAATATTGAGTTCCCTGGAAGACCAGCTCCGGATATCCTTTGCATCCCGCAATGTTAAATGTACCATTGAGCACATGGTATTCATTGTGAGAAGCATAGGAAGTGCTGAAGATCCAGATCTGATTGGTAAGCTCCATATAGAGCAGGTTGTATTGCGCACGTGGAAGATTTTCCGTAGTGAAATAATAAGGTGTTAACATTCCACCTTTGGATATTTTTTTCGGCAGCCATTTCTTATTGGCGAACTCACTGATGGCAAGCTGGATCTTCAGCTTTCTCTTGGGCTTATCGTTGTTCACAATCGTGCCGGGAGCGCTGTTCGGAACTGTGGACTGCGGATTGGGATCTGGCTCTTCACTAAACACGGGCCATGCCAGGCATAAACGGTTGTTGCGCACGAATGCCAGGAGATGATCAGAGGTAATATCCAGTTCCACTTTTTCCCAGGGGCTCCAGTACCGTTCCTGTTCAAACCTTCGGTAATAATATATCGCGGGGTCTCCTCCTTTCGTTCGCCCAAACACATGCATCGTCCGAATATCGGTCTGATACCAGGTCGCCACGATCTCGAGGAAAGCCAGGTTGTCTAGCTTTTCAAGGTAATTGATCAAAGCCTGTTCGGCGGTAAATTCCGTAAGCTCATTCTGTATCAATTCATTTTCGAGCTCTTTGAAGATGAAAGATTTATCGTCGCGCAATTCCGGTTCGATCCAGTTTTCCGGATACAGGAATACTTTTCGATTAGCTTCCCATACACGATAATTTTTCATCCACTTCCATTGCTCCCAGTTCTTGTCATTATTGACATCGGCGGCTGCCTTAGGCTCTAACCCCATCAGACAACGCTGCACGAAGAGCTGGATGGCTCCATGCGCCTGCACGATCCTGGACGAAGGCATGCAGGATTCCATTTCCACGTCTACCAGAAAATAATCATACAGATCATTGGAATTTTTCATATCAGGATTCATGGACAACAGGTAGGCTACTAGCGCATTCCTCTTCTGAGGTCGGATGCTGTCCATGATTTCCTTGAGTGTGCTTAACCAGGTATTTTCATCGTATCGTGATTTTAAGGTCATGCGAAGTCGCTGTGAGTCAAGACCTGTGAGCACAGGTTTAATAAATTCCTTTACCTGCTGCACAGTGCTACCGAGCTTTCTCAAATCCTCCAAACATCTTTCGACGGATTCCCATGTTGAGGCCGCATGATAATTGCCCGTATTAAAAGCGACAAATAGATGCGCATCTACCGCATCGATATCTTCTTTCGAGTAACCTGTGAGAAGGGAAAATTTTTCAATCCATACACTTTTGGTAGTCGTGTTCCCCGGAAGCGACAGGTCCATTACTGTAAAGAAAGACACGCTGATCTCCGCATCCGCCGGATCGGCTACAGGAGTATAGCGCTTGGAAAGCAAAAGCATTTTTGCAAATGCAGCATATTTTTCATAGTCCACAGGTAGTTGCCCTGTTTGATAAGGAATAGCATCCCATTCCAACCAGTTTAGTCCTTTGTTGTTCTTCAAAAACCAATCAATTTCCGGATCCTCCAGCTTAAAGGATTTTATCATTGGGATCATCTTGTGTAGCAAACGAAGCGCCTGAAACTGCTTTGCAAACGCCGCACTGCTTATCGCTGGTAGTACAGGGACCGTATGTGTGACATCAGTATCAATCAGTGAGTCGCTGAGAAGCAGATCGCGAAGGAGATCCGTACCGGGTGCAGGCTGCTTTAATTTTACATCCACAAGTATTGTAGTAAGCTGATCCGTATTTGATTTGAAGGTTTTCGCCAAATGCTGAGACAGGATTTCTTCTTTCTGTGTTTTGAACTGCCAGGCACTTATGCTATCCACGAAAGCTTTGAGCAATGCCTTGCGTTCTGCACTCAAATCGGGTCCAGGGGCAGCATCCAGCAGGTCGATTTTATTGTTAATGTCGCTTACATCGAAGAGCCCGCTTAGCTTATTGGTAACAAACGTTTTGGCATCGTTGGCGGACGTCCAAATCCGATCGATGAACCCGTGGAAGGTTTTCACCTCTTCTTCTGTTAGTTCGGGCAATTTGGCCAACAAGCTTTGTAACGCTTCCTTCTGTTCGTCCGCCGTCAGGTTCGAATTAAAGGAAGACCGATTTGTGGTAAATGATTTTTGAAAATCCGCCTGTAACTTTTCCAGCAGCTGTTTTATTTTTTCATCTTTTAATTCCCTGTCCACGAGATTGGACGCTTCGTGATGTAACATAAATTGAGCATCTGCGGCCTTCAGCGAAAACCTCTGAGAATCCTTCACAGCCTCGACGAATTTCACGGTTGCTTCTGGAGAATCCTGTAAATTGATCTTCGTAAGCTTCACCATGATAACAAAGCCATCCGTCTTCAGCTTCAGCCTGCGCATCAATCTTGAGGCTGCAAACAAATAGCTAAGGTTCGCAAAGGTCAAGTCCGTATTGGGGAGCAAGATCAGCAGCTGATCAAATTCCTGCGCTGACAATTGCAGGCAAGCCGACAGGCTATTTTTGAAATTGCTTAAAGGTTGGGAACCGTCAATGTTTTCTGGAAACAGTCCTTCATCGATGGTTCCATTTTTTGCTTTGTTAAGAAATACCTGATAGTACAAAGACGGAGGAAGACCCTCCTTCGCTTCCTGATGCGGAATTTGACCATAGAAGCCAATGAGCTCTTCCAGTTTAATTCCTGTTAATTCCCAAAGACTAAGAAGTTCCGATGCTTTGATCAGGCATTCGTTCCCGTTGCTAATTCCATTTCCGTTGTCATCTCCATCATCCAACTTTCCGTTTCCGAGCTTGCTTTGCGAAATAATCTCATTCCATGTATCCAGTTTCCAGCCCGTCTTTTTTTGCAAACGAAGAAATCGATGGATACGATCCAGTGCTGCCTCATCCAGATTGGCGATTTCTTTTTGTTCCGTATCACAGCTTAAGTCCAGATGTTTGATGAAAAGATTATCTGCAGGATCTATGAATGCAAAAGTTAATAATTGATCCAGTTCATTATAGTTTAAACCGGTTTTGTTAAGAAAGGTATCTACTATTTTTAATTCATCGGAAGCATTCGTACTTGCCGTGTTCCAATAGCTTTGCTGGTTTGGAACATCCGGGCTAACAATCAATTGTCTTTCCCTGTTCGTCAGCTTCAGCTTCTCTGCGGCGATGACCTCATCGGCTGGAATTCCTCCTACCTGAAAATCTTCCATGAGCTCTGCTATGGAAATATCAAAACGCGAGAGGTAAGCTTTTGCCTCCGTATGATCCAGATCAAATGGGAGCTTGAAAGCAAAGGCAGAATTTTTTAAGGTCGCATAGGCAGCGATGTTTACATACTCTGGAGCAGCGGATAGCTCCTCCGTGGTTGAAAGCGTCTGGCGCAAACGAAATACGGTATAATTACCCGGGCTATTATGAACTATCTTGCAAACAGCTTTTTTATCCCGCAAATAATGAGGCAACGTATCGGGAGGACCTCCGCTTGTTTCCGTCTCAAAGATCAGAGCCTGATCGGTTACGGGAATGCCAGCAGATTGAAGTGTGGAAAGTAAAGCATTAGAAATTTTTCCTTTCAAGGGATCTGCGCCATCCGAAAGAACTCCTGTATAAGGGACGCCGGGATCCGGCTCCACTGCTTCTTCCAGCAATTCACAAACCAGGTCTATATAAGGAAGCGGCGTGTTCGCGTTTTCACATCCAAGATCGATTTCTGCTAATTCGGGTCGGCGCTGTAGCAAGACATCCTTGGCAATACGGGCTGTTACATGCGGTGTAACCGTTAGGTCAGTTACACTTCGTTTGTCGAGGAACTGGAGGATCTCGACCAGATATGCTGCAGGACTATACACCGATCTGCAATGTTCACAAGCGCAGGCGTCGGTTAGTTTGAACAAGGATTTAAGATTAGGAAAATCTTTACTCACGGCTTCTAACTTCAATGCTAGCGATGTTGTTTCCATGACCGGAAGGTCCATAGCACGCATGGTATCCTGCAATTCACCCACGATAAGCATTGCTGCGGTGCTTGTTCGCTCTGCTTTTTTAAAGATTTCTTTTGCCTCGACATTATCTATTCCTGCTTTCGGGGCGATCTCTCTTACAAAACGGTTCTCTCCCACGGCTGCAATGTTTTGTGAGGAATATAAATTCTCACGTAACAAAGCATTCGTTTTTCCATAATGCGGAACCAGCTTGAAGATACGCTGCACTTTTTTCAGCTCTTCCTTCATTGCCGTGTTTTTATCCGTGAGCAATCGTTTATCCTTAAGGAAGAGGTCAAGGTTGCTGCGCTGCAGATCAAAGTCTTCATGCTTGCGCAGAAATTCATCGATCAAAGGCTGGTTTCTGTAAATGTTGTTTTTCTCCCTGCCCAACTGAGCACTAAAGGCTACGGTTGGAAATTCTTTTTCCATTCTTCTCGCCAAAGAAGAAGCATGCAGGTCGATCAGTTTTTTATCCATCGGTTTACCAGCCAGATCAATTTTGGATGCTGACTTATTCAGAACTTCTTTCCATTCTGCTTTATTCAAAGCAGCGAGCTTTCTTATTTCTTCTGGCTTTTTTATTTTCTGAATGTCTTTAACCTGAGCAATTATCTGTTCGTCGAAACCTAAGAGCTCGGCCAGGGCTAGAGAAGTCTTTGCCTCCTGGGCTCTTTCGCCGTTGCCGAAAAAAGAATCATCGGTAACTTTTTTAAGGAAGGCATTCAAATCGTCTTTATTTTCCTGTAACAGCCGATCCATATCGTCCAGCTTATTTTCCAGAACAAAGCGACTTACGAGATCAAGCACCTTGCGGGGAAATTCATTGGCATAGTATTCTTCGGCTTTGGCTTTATATTTTTTAAGCTGTTCCGCATATTTTTTCCATTCTTTGTTTAACTCGGCTGGAACGATCATTTCTTTAACCGCAGATGCGATGTCCTTCTGTATAGCTTCGTCTTCTGCCAAAGCAGCATCGTACAAAAGGATAAGTATATCGGAATTTATATCGATCACCAGTCTTGCTTCTAACGGTCTTACAAAATCGTTTTTCAGCAAAGTGTTTTTTCGTAGCAGCCCATAGAAAAAAGCCGCGTCAATTTTTGATTTGGCTGCTAGACGATGCGCGATCACCAGATGCTCTATTTTATCCGAGTCTATATTCATTTCCCTGGAAAGGAAAGTAACATCTCTGTGCTTTTCATTTTCCTGCAAATCAGCGATGGCCACTTTGTTGGCTAAGAAAGTCACTTCCTTTACCAGCGTATCAAACTCCACGGTTTCCGGTTCTATGGCACCTTCAATAATAACATCGATCTCTTCCCTTTCAGAAGCATTGAATCTTGCCCCTTCTACATCCGAAGCATAAAGCAAAGTTTTCTTTTCCGACGAGAAAACTTTCACCGTGATATCCGCTTCTTTTTTACCTCTTCCGCTTAACTGTTTATGAAACCATGGAATTTGAAAAGCACCATTTTTATCAGTAAAGCCTTCTCCCAATATTTTTTCAGAACGCATATCTAGGTCATAGATCTTTACCAAAAGACCGGGCAGCGGTCGTTGAAGTTTATCCATTACTTTTCCAAATACCAGGTTAGGGGTCGCGGTTACTTTTTGTTGTGCCATCGTTTTATTTGTTTTAGCAAATTATTTAAGAGTATCTTTTTATGAATTGACGTTACCATGATCCGTTTTTCAGATAATTCTGCATAGCCTGATCGGTTGGGATACCTCCAAAGCTTGCTGGTCCGTTCAACTGTTGCCACATACTACCTTCCGAGGAAGTTTTATACCAATTGTCCACTCTTACCGCCTCATGACAGGTTCCACATCCGGACTTAGTACCGCCTTCGATCCACGGTTTTGCCCACGATTGATCTGCTCTTAATGCAGGTGCAGACATTTTATCAGGTTTGAGCAGATCTGCCCCAAGCTTCACAAGAGTATAAGCGTCTCCAATTACAGGTATCGCACTTACTATCGCATCAGCACATCCCAATGCTGAAGGATTTGCAGCGCATTGGTCTACTATGTCAGCAGCATCCAATCCTGATCCAATCAATGGGATAGATTTAACAAGCGGTTTCGCTACTTTCTTAACGATCGATTTAGGTGGCTTAACCTTAGGAGCAGGAGCTTTAGGCGTCGCTTTCTTCGCTGCGGCTCTTTCTCTCGCTGCTGTTGTATTCGGACCTTCTACTACCTGTCCGGTTTTAGGATCGATATCCGCATCGACGGAACTAGGTTTAGCAGCCCCGCTTTGTCTTAGTTTCTCCACATCACGTTGATCATAGGGAGTATTTTCAGTTGCCCAACGCTGTTGATTAGCATTTTCTATTTGCGCATCCGGAGTTAAACTTCCATGAATCTTTTCGCTCCGTTCCGTAAGCAGATCAGACATACCTTCCTGAGCGGTATGCCTGGTTCTTGTCACTTTAGTACCATCCGGATTGGTAACATCTACATCAAGCCCTTTTCCTTTTCGGCTATGTAATTGCTGCATGGGCGCCTGATCCCAATGCTGGGGAGTGATCCCTGATTTTTTTGCGTCTCTTACGGTAGCTAAATGTCCTGCCTGCACATCGGCGCCAGTCATTCCATGCTGCTCCCGGAAAGCCTTTTGTTGTTTTTCACCATGTTTTCTTTCCTGGGATTTTGGCTTACTCGGTTTTCGTGGTTTTTTGGGCTTAGTTCCGCCATCGTCTATCAAAAGGATCGGATTTGAATCTGCATAGGCATATACGTTAAGTCCTCCTACCACACCTATCGGGTCTGCACTGATCCATCTTCCCAACCAGGACAAATAATATCTTGCTCCATGATAGGACAATCCTGTTTCTTCATCACGCTCCATCCCCGTATAGCGGTAGCGTTTAGCAGCTGCTTTTATGGATGCATTGTTCGCCTGAAAAGCGGTCGTGCCATAGGGATGATATTCCTCGTAAGAAATAACCTCTCCGATTGCGTCAAGCTCCAAACTAGCAGAACCCAAATGGTTATCCAGTTGGTAACGTACCAAATGTTTTTCGCTGTTATCGTCAATATCATTACGGGTTTCTATAATTACAAAGCGGTGGGTATCGTCCATAAGATTTAAACTGACACGCTTCAAGCCCGAATGAGCGCCACTATGTTTTTTATAAAGCTCATATCCGCCAATATAGATGCGCTCTTCTTTTCTGGATGGGGTGATTCCTGGATCGGCCTGATTTTCAGTGATCTTCCGAACACGCTTTCCCTCTCCGTCGTATTGATAATAGGTTGTTTCCGCTGTTCCACCGTCGATGCGTTTTTGGCGGATGGTCTTCACAATCTCTTCTTTGAAGTTCCAATCTATTTGCTGCAGATGCGGCATAGTAGTAATGAATCCATGCGGTGTATGATGTTCATACTCATAATTAAAATTAGTGACTACTTGTCCAAGTCGCGTCCGGATAAGCCTGTTGTTGGAAGTTTGATAATCATAATTCCTTGTCCAATCGTTGCCGCTGGACCGATGCTTCATTTGCAGGATGTTCCCTACGGCATCGTACCGATAGTTTTGTATATAATTTCGCACCAGCATAGGATCGCCGGAATTCATCGGATGCATATAGGGAGCATCGTTCCAATTGTCCTTATCATTAAAGTTTAAGGCAGCATTGTTCTCCCTGCCGGTGGCTTCTGTAAGGCGGTAGAGGGCATCATAAGTATACGAAGAGACCCCAGTTGTTTTTTGATTGTTAAAAAAAAATAGCGGAATGTTCTTATCTTCTGTGTGTGTAATGTTCCCGCAAGGATCAAAGGTATAGTAGAGATCCTGAAGCGGATCGTTGTTTTGCCGTTTGCTTTCTACGCGATGAAGCCGGAAGGTTTCCTTATCATAATAAAATTTCGTGATCACATCGTTGCCATAAATGATCTTATTCCGCTGTCCTTTTTCATTATAGTCAATATCCTTGATGTATATAGTAGTAATAGCCGGGTCGTTGTGTTCGACGGATTCTCCATTGAGCAATCCTGCTTCGTTATAGAAAGGCGTAATAATGCTGCCATCCGGATTGCTCTGTTTTGTTATTCTGCCCAGGGCGTCGGTTTCATGGGTGAATGTGAAGCTTTCCGTTTCCAGATCATTGAGCAGATTGGCATCGATCCAATTAGCTATACCTTTATAATTGCTGAATAATCTTTTTGTGGACGATTTGGGATTTCCTTTGAAATCAAATTCCGGAGTTTCCGTTAATCCTCCTGTGTCGTAGCGTTTTACTATTTTTCCCCGTACATTTTTCAGCTCAGGATTGGATTCCGCTTCTCCATAAAAGATCCGATCGAAAACATGATCAAGCGGAGAATCTCCATCCCCACCAAGCACCTTGCTTTGTACTGGTCTGTGAAGTATATCGTAGAAGTATTGAAATTCATGACCACGTTCATCCCAGGTTTTTAAAGGCTGATCAAGAATATTCGACAGCAACCATCGCTGTCCTGTATCCATGCTGTGCTGATACACTTTATTGCCAAGCATATTATATTGATGCTGCTCTACGATATTTCCACGCCTATCAGTTGCCTTGCGAAGATTTCCTTCAATGTCGAGGCTCATGAAGGTGTGGTAAAATTCATCGGCCTCCGTATCCACATTTTTGTTGTGATCTACAGAGAGCACATGCCTTCCCATAGAGTCAAAATGTTGAGTGCTTGGAGTGTTCGCATGCTTCGCTGCTTTATCGGCTGCAACCTTTTCTTTATCAGGATCTTTTCCGGCAGCAATCAATTCCGCATCGATCAAGTGATTGGTACGGTTATGGAACCAGGACGATTCAAGTATGGTATCGTTCTGATCGTAGTTCTTCCGCATCCAAGAATCAAACTCCAGCCTGATCAGCGTACCATCAGGAACTTCAGTTTTGATCATTCTTCCCATGGCATCGTAGTGTAGAATCGGGGTTACTCCTGTCTCTACTAGTTCTTTTACATCTTCAAATTGATGCGTCACTGAGAAATACGATTCATACTGCTTCACCACACTTCCTTTGTTATTCAGAATCGATCTTCCATTGCCGATCCATCGAAGCTGTTTGGGAACAAGTAAAGAGGTATTAATCTCAGATACGGTATAGGTATTGTCTGGATTAATAAAAACCATTTTAGCAAGGCCAGGCTCTGCCTGTGCTTTTTCCATTACTATATGTCCAAGTCCATTAGAGTATTCAAAGGCAAGCTGTACAGCAGAATTGTTGTTGACCTGAAAATGTTCTTCTCTGCTGATCGAAGCAACCACCACCGGCTTCTCTCCTCCGGAAGTTATATAGACATCAAAGTCATAGACAAAACGAGCTGAAGCATGTTGTAAGAGATCCTTAGCTAAGCTCGTTAGTTGATCAGAAGATGAAGCATTGAAAAAATTATTTATTAAGGTAGTTTCAGCTGCTGAGGTAAATTCCGTGAGCCCTGTCAAATCATCTGCTTCATTTCCTTTGCCCAGCATAGCCATGGCCTTTACGAATCCCAACTCATCGGTGATCACTTCCGAAATATTGTTGTTGGAATCTTTCATTCGCAGTGGTGAAAGTCCACGGAAATCAAATTGCATCACCGTAGATGTATTATCAAGCTCATCCCTTGCCTCTTCAATAAGAAAGAAATAATCGCTGTAATAGGAAACGCGGCTCTTTGCCCCATAAGGATCGGTATAAGATATGGGAAGATAGAAACGGTTCTGTGCATCAACAGCTGTTTCTGTCCCTTCTATGAATTTAGGAGTGCCGGAACGAATCCACCAATTGTTATCTCCTTCATGATGCGTAAATTTACCTTCTGTCATCAGAGCATCATTCACTTTGGTTCCGAAAATAAAAGTGACTAAGGCGGGTGTGTAAGCAAGCTGATAATTTTCAAAAGAAAAAGCTTTGGATTGCAAGGTGTGCAAAGGCAAAACGTCGGTAAGATCGTTTTTATAAAAAACAGTCCGTGTATGTTCTAGCAGTCTTTTTTGGGAAACACCTGGAGCTGGTTCAAGATCCGTTTCATGGTAAGCTACTTCACCAGAAACGTTCAGTATGTTTTCAAAATCTGAAACCCGATAGTAAGCTCCTGATTTAAGAACTCCTTTCAACTCATAAATCTTTCCTTCCGAAGCTTCCCTCTCCCGGTAATTATTTTCTTCGTTTATATCATTGGTAAATCGACTTTGTGTGTAGAGAATGGTGGTCTTATTCTGTGCTTCCTGCGTTTCCAGCGGTAAGGAAGCGTCGGTAATTCTGCGGGGATACACGATGGAAGCAGCTTCTTCTACATTTCCATACTCATCCAATTTGACATTGATCAAATGGGCAACTCGCGGATCTTCTGTATTGCGTTCATAACTATAGGTAATGGCTTCGCTTTCTTTGACTACATACACCGCAAATTTGTTCTGCCCTTTAGGCTGTAACAATTCAATTAAACAATTGTGCGTAGCGACCGAAAAAGGAGTTAAGGCTTTCCGGATCTGATCATCAGTTGGATTTAACAAGGGTGCATCCTGTGCGAACACCTCCGTACGTAAAGGCAAGCCCTTACAAGATCTAAATGCTTCTCGCCATTCCTGCTGGCTCAGATGATTTATAAGAGAAGGATCCAAGCCTGGAGCTGTCTCTAATCTTGCTTCCTGCAAATCCACTTCGTGATTCGGTACGGGGAATCCTTGGCGGAACATTTCCTCATACCAATATTCAAGCGCGAACTGACCGAGGATCTTTTCATTCAGCAGGAATGCACCGGTATGGAACCATGATTTGGTAAGGACAGGTTCTTGATGCAGATCTTGTTCCACCATATTTCCGGCGCCACCTTTTACCCAGTGTTCGAAATGTTCAGAATCCTTCTGCTCTACCATTCCGAAACCTCTGAACTCTCTTTCAGCATGATCGAAATACCCGTGATGATATTTATAAGAGCTAACAAACCGGTAACCTGAAATTTTATCAATGGTTTCGGTTTTTGAAATGCAGTGAACCGGAAAGTGCAGTTTGGTAACCCATGGCTTTCCCGCCAGCTTATCCTCTATGTAAAATTTGGTGGAGGCCGTATATTCCAGATAGACCTCTTTTCCGATATTGTTTTTATAGCGGATGAGGATATGAGGTTTTTTACTGTTCATCAGATCGATGTATCTCAAAGGAGCATGTGCTTCCTCCGGAAAATTTCCAGACCAGACAATGCAGGGCATTCCATTGCCTAACAGGTCCACTACTGTAACATTGGACTCATTGGATATGGAAGGAAAATTTTCGATCTCAAAAGAATCGATGCTGAAAGAGTTCCCACTTAAATTCATCCAACAGGAAAATTTATTCTTTCCCAGGTAAATGATATCGCTGGTTCCGGATCCGTCGATATCCGCGAGCTGCAAATATTCAGGATTGAATGCGTCGGGATGATCAAAAAACGGTGCATGATCCATATTCACTTTTTTGCCAAATTTTCCGTGGCCGAGATTAGGCCAGTAACATATCGCTCCATTTCTAATTCGCACTATATCGATCAAGCCGTCGCCGGACATGTCGGCAAGAAAAACAGATTGTACCTGATCAGAGAATACAACGTGCGGGCCCTCTTCTTCATCCAGTGACTTCACAGATTTATGCGCGGCTGAAAATCCTTTTCTTCCATCCGACTCATACCAGGTGAATACATGATCTTCGGTTATTAGTATCTCAGGTTTGCCGTCGCCGTTAAGATCAATCATACGACTATTCGCATCTTGAAAATCTATATTGGGTAAATTTTCAAAAATCCGGAAGGGCTGCCATGAATCACTCAATTCAAAATATCCTTTGGGTTCTGTGTTTAGACTGACGAATTGTTTACCTCCGTCGGCGTCAAGGTCTGCTAATTGCATAGCACTACCAAGCCCGGAAAAGGATGGCTTTGGAGAAACCAATTTTGCTTGTTCAAATTTCCCTTCGCCTAGGTTATGCTTGTAGTACCAGCCTTCGCTTTGTTCGGTAAGTATGCCTGACAAACCTTCATTGAACAGGTCGACAAATTGATAGCGAGGCTCGTCCAATCCTGCCGGAGCATGAACCAGATTCTCTGATGATATAGTTTTTACTTCTTTGCTCCATTCATGTTTCTGATATTCATATTCGGTAGCCGGAAGGCTTTTTAAAGTATAAGTTCCGTCGGTTTTTTTAATATAGCCTGATGAAATAATAGATTTTAAAAAAGTGAAATCTTTATCAGAAGAAGTATCGTATTCAAATGTCAATGATCTCACCAAAGCGGAACCACCAGGAAGTTCCGTGAAAAAATGAAAGAGCAATACCCGTTTACACAACCTCGTAGTTCGGATCTCAAAACTTGCATGGTAATCCGAGAAAGCGTCCTTTCTGAAATCCCATGCATTGATTTTATCATATGGTGCGATAGTATTGTATTCGCCATAGTCAAACACTGTCTGAAAGAAATAAGAAGCTTCAGCAGGGAAAGGATCATTGAAGGATTTGTACGGAACCTTGTTGCCGTACAAAATTTTCTCTAAATATAGATTTGTGTAAGTGATTGTTCCATTCTCCATGCGATTCCGGTTATTCAATAAACTGGAATCAAAACCCGAATCGTCTTCTTTTTTGTATAGGTAATGAATGCAATTCCCTTTGTCATCAAAGCTGAACTCTGGCAGCCACTCAAAGACCCTGTCAGAATTTTTGGGATCAGAAATTTTCGAGGCTTCACTCCAGCCGAAGAGAGTTGTCACATTCGCTTTAGAAATCACCCTCCATTTGATTTCCTGGCTCGTCTTACTTGACCATCGTTCAATTCGGGCAAACCAACCTTCAATTCTGGGTCTATAAAACCGAATGGTATATAAACCATCCGGTGAAATCTTTTCATTAATGATATAGTTTCCATCTGAGTCTTTGCTGAAACTTCCATCGGCTTCCTTTTTAAACTCGGGCACCAGGTCTTCCGCTTCTGAAAACAGAAAGGTGTCAGAATCAATTTCATCTATATATCTTGGAAGCTCCCTGTCGGTTTTCCGTTTTACTGAAGGAAGGGTAAGGCTCCAACCTATTCCGAACGGGCTGTTCCCTCCTCCGGAATTATAAGTCAAGCTCAAATCAGGTGAATGTCCACGCGCGGAAGAAAAAGGAAGCGCTACGGCAAAGGATGCGGTGCCATTGACCGCATTCACAATAAATTTTTCGTCTATACCTCTGATCGCTCCTCCCCCTTTTGGCAAGGCAATAGAAGGTATCTCAATTGCATTGGAATTTGTCTTTCCACCACTTGTTTTTAAAAGAACAGAAGAGGGTTTGCTGTCATCCGCTAATTTATTCATAAATTAAAAAAGGAAGATATGACAAAAAGAAAAGGGTACTACGCACTACTTGGCGTTGTCATGTTAATCAAATCGGGTGGCTTGCTCGTCAATATAGACACACCGCATTCCAATTAACCGTAAACTGATCTCACAATGCAATCTTGTACAACGCCAATCTCTCCGAGTAACTCGCAAGACTTCGCGCTAGCCGGGTTAGCGATCGCTACCTGCACGTGCAGTCTGTGCAAACTGTATCACAAAATTAAAGATAACCAGTGAATTCACTTCAGCAATCCAGCTGGCCCTAAATCTTAGACGGTCGCTCTCGCTTCTTTAGGCTATTATATATTATCAGGACGAAACCACTTTTTCATAGAATATTTTAATGGATTCAATTCAATCTAAATCAGCCAAAGAGAAATCAAAAACCCATATTGCTAAACTTTTCTAATGATTAGTATTAAAAGTGTAAGACTCCTTACTGTCAGCTCGTCAATGTTCCCACGTTCTGTAAAAAAAATAATAGAATAAGAAAACTCAAATTTCTTTTACTGAACCAATCGTCCCTGCCTTGGAAATTTTTATTCAATCTCGCCGGTTTACAATAAATTGTCAATACCTGTCTTCTGGTATTCTCATTTAGTAAAGAAAAAAAATTGAGGTGATTAACACTCTTCAATGTCATCGCAACAATTTGATCAGACCACCCTCACGATTCTCTTTATATTATTGCGAGGAAGTCGGTGCTCCGTCTACAGAATGGCATCAGAAAATGGAGAAAAGCCGCTCCAATCATATGGGATTTAGTATTTGATTTGATTTGATTCGATCTGAACTACTTGTTCAACCCATTCCTTAAACCATCGAAAAATAATTTTCAATTCAAATTTTCTGATCTCAAATTAACCCCTCTTCTGTTCGACCCAAATCAATTTAAGTCTGTCAGCAGATTGGTACAAATTTTTTATCCACCTCCGGTGCGAAGACTTTAAACCTTAGTTAAAACTTTTATTGAGGTGCAACCATCTAGGAACGAGAAGTTAGTAAAAGGGTACAAAAAATCCCAAGTTGCTAGCAACTTGGGTTAGGTGAGCCTTAGTGACAAAATTTCAAACACCCTGCTCCAAACTCTCGACGCGCTTTCTTCTCTTTATCAATTAATTACAGCGGAATTTTCGTTTTTAATCTCAAGCCGTGAATCTCTGTCATAGCCGTACTTTATTTCGGCGCAGGCGTCATAGCCACCAAATTAATAAGATAACTAGTGGCCAAAGCAATTCAGAATGCGTGTTACCGCTATGTCAGTTATGTCCATAATTATGCTGTATTTGTTTTACAAATCAATGAATGTAAGGCATCGAAAAATTAGATTTTACGGAGGAGATCGTTGCTTCAGAATTGACTCGTTGGCCTTATCGGGGATGACTGAAGGCAAATCGCATAAATCTTTTACAGGAATTTTATGGTAAGCATTCCTTCGCCCCAGACGGTGAAAGATCTCATTTCCCTTTTCATCTTTATAAGCATCAAATAAATACACATGATCCATAACATAATTGTGAATGCCCAAGTAACAGTATTGATAATCGTATCTTGGTGCAGGCTCGTGTAAACTGTAGATGTCGGGGTGAGTGTGGATGATGGCACGTATTTGTAAATAGTTGCCGGCAAACAGCACGTATAATTTATTATCTTCAATTCGCTTGGGAAGTGCATCTAGTCTTGCGCTTTTATAGGTATTAAG
>CAZAHL010000014.1:0-47167 GCA_964484845.1 uncultured Chryseolinea sp.
ATTCATCCCAGATTTAAATCCCCCTTATTTTCGTATTTTAGCATTTACTAAAATACTAAGATGAGCCAAAACACATGTATCCGGGTACTTGCGGATATTAATCAAATTAAGGAGTGCAGAACGAAGGTCAAAAATTTAGATAGTTCTCTTATTTTACTGGCTAATGCATTCAGCCTTGTTGGAAACAATGTGCGAATCAAAATCCTATACTTACTACAAGAGGAAGGTCAACTGTGTCCATGCGACCTAAGCGATATTTTAGGAGTAAACACATCCCCCATCTCTCAACATTTGCGCAAGTTGAAAGACAGTAAGATTGTTATATCTAAGAAAACTGGCCAAACTATCTTCTACTCCATTAGCCCGGAGTATTCAGAAATACTAAAGCCGGTTTTTAAGTTAATCAACAACAATAAAGTTTTAGAATTAATATGAAAGCTTCTGTACTACTCACCATTCTGACATCAGCCAGCGCTTCGCTTTGTTGTATTGTTCCCATCCTGGGTATTATTGGTGGTTCAAGCAGTATCGTTTCGTCAATATCATGGCTTGAGCCTTTGCGGCCTTTCTTTGTTGCATCCACAATTGGAATTTTAGGATTTGCATGGTACCGCGCCATTAAACCTGTTGATAAAGATGAATGTGGGTGCGAGCCTGAAAAGCGCTCTCTACTACAATCAAAATGGTTTTTGGGTGCCGTGACCGTGGTTTCGTTGGTACTTATTTCTTTTCCCAGTTATTCAACTATTTTATTTCAAAATAAAAATGTCGCCGCTGTAAGTTCCTCTCAGGAAAAGAATAAGAAAATCACGCTTGCCGTAAATGGAATGACCTGCGCTAGTTGTGAACACCATATTGAAAGTGAAGTTATAAAGCTTTCCGGTGTAACGTCTGTGAAAGCTTCTTACGCAAACAGTTCTACTATTGTGGAGTACAATCGAGAGAAAATTAGTGAGGATAAAATTATCGCTTCCATCAATAGCACAGGATATACGGTTGATCTGAAGGTAAACTTAGCGCAGGAAAAAACAATGGGGAATTGCTGTTCAAAAGGCAGTTCATGCACGGCTCCTTTGGTAAATGTACCACAAGAAAAAAGTAAGACTCTCCAAATGCTTTTAAGCGTTGATCAGATTAAGAATGCATTTAATAAACAACCTGATAAAGTAAGATTCATTGCTATCCTGTCATCTACTTGTGGCTGGTGCTTGCAAGGTGCTGAAGCAGTTCAAAAATCCGTTATTGAAAAAATGGGTGATAAGAATATTGGAGTGTTCATTGTTTGGACGAATATGTTAAAAACTGATGATACGGAAAATGCATACAAGGCAGCTTCAATTTTTAAAGATCCAAACATCATTCAATTCTTTGATGCTGAAAATAAGTTTGGAGACATTGTAGCAAAAAGTTTAAATCCAAAAGGTGAAAAAGCATGGGACATTTACATGTTTTATGATACGGAAACAGAATGGCAGAAAACAGTTCCCCATCCTTTTGATTACGCACATCAGTTAAGCGCTGCTCATCAATGGGCTGACAATACCAAGTATTTTTGTGGCGCTGATCTTACAAAGCGCTTGAACGACATCACCAACTCCCTTTAAGTATGGCGACGAGCGTTGTCCCTATATTCCGGATTTTCGATTATAAAAAAGCGATTGAGTTTTACGTTGACTGGTTGGGCTTTAAAATTGATTGGGAGCATAAGTTCAGCGACAATGCACCCATTTACATGCAAGTATCAAGGGATGGAATTGTATTACATCTGTCGGAACATCATGGGGATTGCACCCCTGGCTCGAAAGCTTATATCACAATCGATGATGCTCGCAAATTTCATATAGAACTTTGTTCAAAAGATTATAAATACAATAAACCTGGAATAGAAATAGCAGCATGGAATGCACCTTGCTTTGAGGTTGTAGATCCTTTTAGCAACAAACTATTGATAACAGAAGAAGGTAAAAAATGACAACCGAATTAAAACTAAAATCGATTATAACCTGCCCTAATTGCGGACATAAGAAAGAAGAAACAATGCCTACGGATGCTTGCCAGTATTTTTATGAATGTGAAAATTGCAAATTATTGCTAAAACCGAAGAATGGTGACTGTTGTGTTTACTGTTCATATGGTACTGTAAAATGTCCTCCTATTCAGCTTGAGAGTTCATGTTGCTCCAATAAAGAAGGTAAAAGCATATTATGAAGTTATATTTCATCACATTCTTATTCCTCATCGGATCATTGTATCCCGGTTTCTCTCAATCTACGCTAGCAAGCGGAGAACAACCTCAAATTACAGTGGATAGCAAAGGGCTGGTTAGATTGGTGTTTGGGGAGAAAGACAAAATCTTATATTCAACATCCAGCGATAAAGGAAAAACATTTTCCGCTCCTGTTTTGATTGGAGAAGTTAAGGAGATGCATTTAGGTATGACAAGAGGTCCACAACTTGCGAGTTCGCAAGATTATTCAATAACGACTGCTATGGATAAAAAGGGAAACATTCACTCCTTCAGGCTGGATCATAAGTCAAACAAATGGACTAAGATTAAAAATGTCAATGATGCTGAAGCTTCAGCACCTGAAGGATTAATGAGCATTACTGCTGATGAGAACAATAATTTTTATGCCGTATGGTTGGACCTCCGCGAGGACCGGAAGAACAATATATGCTTCTCATCTATGAATGGCGTCTCAGATTGGTCAAAAAATAAATTTGTTTATAAGTCGCCTGAAAGCAATGTATGCGAGTGTTGTAAACCTTCAATTGCCGCAAAAAATAATTCTATTTCAATCATGTTTAGAAACTGGTTAAAGGGTTCACGTGATCTGTATCTTATTTCTTCCCCTAATAAGGGAGAAGATTTCTCCAAAGCTCAAAAACTTGGAAATGGAACATGGCAGTTGAAAGGTTGTCCTATGGATGGCGGTGCCTTGACTATTGATTCTAAAAATAACATTCATACTGCATGGCAGCGCGAAGGTCAAATCTATTATGCCCAACCAGGACAACCTGAACAAAAAATTGGAGAAGGTCGCGGTGTCAACATGATGGGTAGCTTAATAAATTGGGAAAAAGGATCGGATTTGATTGTAAAGAAGATAGCAGGTGAACAACAAAAAATTGGAGAAGGCACAGCCCTGGAAGTTCACGAGTTTGACGATAAAACCATACTAGCCGTGTGGGAAAAGGATGATCAAATTCAATACAAAAAATTACCAGCCATGAAAGCATTATGAACTTCTAAATAGTTATCGCTAATTTGGACGGGTAATCAAACTTTCATTCTTTGTATTCTTACTGCATTAAGAATAGCCAGCAAAGCAACACCAACGTCTGCAATAACAGCTTCCCAGAGATTTGCTACACCCCCTGCACCCAGAATTAAGACAATAGCTTTTACCGCCATGGCCAGTATTATATTCTGCCATACAATATTCCGGGTGATCTTTCCTATTCTAATCGCCGAGACAATTTTTGAGGGCTGATCATTCTGGATAACCACATCTGCCGTTTCAATAGTCGCATCGCTGCCTAGCCCACCCATTGCGATTCCTGCATCGGCCAATGCAACTACGGGAGCATCATTTACACCATCACCTACAAAAGCGATATGGCGACCCTGATTTTTTAACGTCTGGACTTTCTCTACTTTCCCTTCGGGCAAAAGATCTCCGTAAGCTTCATCAATATTAATTTGCCTCGCCACCCCATCGACCACAGATTGTTTGTCGCCCGAGAGCATAACAGTTTTGAGATTAAGAGCGTGCATCATCTTTACTGCCTGCACTGCATCCTCTTTAATCTCGTCAGCAATAGTAATGTATCCGGCAAATTTTTTACCTACCGCAACAACCACTATCGTATCAATTATCTTTTCAACCTCAGATGGATAGGTAACTGAAAACTTTTTCATCATTTTTAAATTGCCTGCAAATACTTCTTTCCCTTCGACCGTTCCCTTCAATCCATGCCCTGGAATTTCTTCAACGTTAGATGCGGTAGTGCTTCCGATACCAGAACCAGCATATTCAATCACTGCCTTCCCTACGGGGTGCGTGGAATTCTTTTCAAGGGCCGCAGTAAGGCGCACAAGTTCTTTTTCATCAATTCCGTTTGTAATTACTTTCTGTACCCGGAAAACACCTTTTGTTAAGGTTCCGGTTTTATCCATAACAATCGTGTCAACCTGGGTTACTACATCAAGGAAATTTCCGCCTTTAAACAAAATTCCATTTCTAGATGCAAGACCTACTCCACCGAAGTATCCCAATGGAATAGATACGACCAATGCACATGGACAACTTATTACCAGGAAAACTAATCCACGGTACAACCAATCATTGCAAACATAACTGTCATTGAAGAAATAGGGAACAACAACCAGTGCGAAAGCAAGAAAGAAAACAATTGGTGTATACACCTTTGCAAACCGGGAGATGAACAGCTGCGTTTGAGATTTTCTTGAAGTTGCATCCTGAACCATTTCCAGAATCTTACTCAACTTACTGTCTTTAAATAAGGCTGTGACTTTTACTTCGGATACAGTATTAAGATTGATCATCCCTGCTAAAACCTGCTCGCCCTTGTATTTGGTATCAGGCCTACTTTCTCCGGTGAGTGCTGCAGTATTGAAAGATGAATTTTCTGACACTAATTCACCATCAAGCGCAACCTTCTCACCTGGCTTGACTTGAATGCTTTCACCAAGTTTTACATCTGATGGGTTAACCACTTGACTAGTACCTTGTCTCAAAACGGTAACTTCATCCGGTCTGATATCAAGCAATGCCTTAATACTTGCCTTGGCCCTCCGGACAGCAGAATCCTGAAACCACTCACCAATAGAATAGAATACCATTACCGCCACACCTTCAGTGTACTCACCAATATAAAAGGCTCCTAGTGTAGCTACACTCATTAGCACAAACTCATTAAATATATCTGCGCGTTTGAGTTTTCTAAAAGCCATTCTTAAAACGTTCCATCCGGCAAGTATATAGGCAACTCCATTAACGACTAAAGCGAAAGGATCGGGAAGTTTATAGTCAAACCCGTATTCCAATACTAGCAACGTAATGAGGATGGCGAGAGATAGAAGAAGATCCCAATGCTCTATCCACCATGGTTTCTCTTCAATTTTGCCAGCGTGATCGTGATCATGTTCTTCACCATCAGTATGGCTATGGTTGGTCGATGCATTGGCCGCAAGAGACGATTTCGCTTTATCGGTAATGGTATTTTTATTATTGTTTTCCATAAAATTCGTCAATGAAATATGAATGATAATATCCCAGTTAGTACCAGTGTTACGCCCGTAATTATTCCCGCATTGTGTTCTAAAGAATGCCAGTTTATTTTAAATAAACCGACGTATGCCAGCCTGATCCAAATCACCATGCCTCCTACTGTTACAATAGTATAAAGCGAAGCAAGTAGTATTACCTGATGCCATCCATGAGCGCCTGCCATCAAAAAATAAGCTTCTATCTCGAAACACGGAGAAAAGAACATAGCCACGGTTAAAGTAATAATGATATTATTCTTGGATGAAGTCTTAGACTCAGCGTGGACATAAAAGTGTTTATGGCCATGGTGCTGGTATATGAAGTAAACACCCAGGCATATTAAAATTATTGGAGCCATGATGTGAGTGAAATCTTCAATGTGTTCAGCGAGCCTAATTCCTATCAGCCCAATGATTACACCAATGATGACCGTACTTAAAGCATGAGCTAATCCGGAAATAAAAGTGACGTATGTAGTTTGATCTATTGTCCAATTCTCCTTCCTGCCAATCGCTAAAACCGACAACCAATGATTTGGAATGAGCGCATGCAACACACTTAGCACTAAACTCCCTACAATGATTGATATGTAATCAGAGTTTAACATAGGGTCGCATCATCTCTTCTAAATCTTCTGGTATTTCCATAAGTCTCATTGGAGGGACGTTCGTGCCTCCTGTATTGTCTACAGGAATTTTGTCCACGAAGGATTTAACTCAGTCCTTATTAATGTGCGTGACCACCTTCTTCTTCACTATTTTTCATTTTCGACAAAATGGAGTACGCGCCTTTGATTACAATTTGAGAATTGGAAAGGCTGTCGGGCACTGTCACTTCAGTATATCCTAATTCACTATTGGATGTTTGTATTTCAACCATTCTAAAATGTTGGCTGTCTTCATCCGCTTGCTCAACCTTTGAATTAGCGCTTTCATGTTGTTGTCCATTTTGGTGAATTTCGTCGCTCACTACAAAAATGTATTTTCTGCCTTGATAACTGATGACAGCGTCATTGGGCAAAGCGGGAACTAAAGCTCCTCCTGTCTCGACAAGAGCGCTTAAATACATTCCGGGAAGAAACTCTTTGTCCTCTGTATCAATATGACAATGAATTCGTACTGTACGATCGTCCCTAATCTCACGTCCAATAAGATAAACCGTTGCCAAACGCTCCTTTGCTTCGTTGGCCAACGTGAACCGGACCTTTTGACCAATCTTCAGTTTAAGAACATCCTTTTCAAAGACAATTAGTTCTGCATGGAGATGCTCGGTGTCAACAATTTCAAACAACACATCCGATGGGTTAACAAACTTCCCAATGTTTACATTGACTTCTGTAACATAGCCGTTAATTGGCGAGTATAAATTAATTGAGCTGCTAACGTTACCCGCTTCAACTGATTCTATATCCAGGTTGATAACCTTCAGCTTTTCACGGAGGCCATTATACTTGGCTTGCCATGTTGATAAATTGGCTTTCGATTGCTGTAACGTCTTCTGTGAGTTCACATTTTCTTTGGCAAGCCGCTGCTGACGTTCATAATCTGATTTCGCCAGTTCCAATTGGCCTTTTGCTTCAACGTAGTCTTGCTGTATCTGGATGAAGTCTAGGTTTTCAACGGTTGCGATGACTTGTCCCTTTTTAACTTTAGAACCCTGAAGCAACGAAGTATTTTTTATAAACCCACCCAGTGGAACGGATACACTCACCAGTTGTTGTGGAGGTACATCAAGTACACCATTTACTTTTATCGTGCCACTTATTTGCTTCCGTTCAATGCTACCAAGTTCAATACCCGCAGTTCCTAATTGCGCAGAAGTTAGCTCAACAATATTTACTTCTTCATTTTCATGGTGATCATATTCTTCGGTTGCTTCGCGTGTAGATTCGGCGTTGTTGCCGCAAGAAATCAACCCAACGACGGATGCTAAAATAAAAAGTGTATATAATATTTTATGGATTTTCATAGTATCATTTATTACCTGTCAGATATTCAATATAGATAACACTCTGGTTATAGTCATTTAACGTTTTCAGATGTCCTTCCTGAATGTTTATAGCATTCCTAACACCTAAGAGATATTCTGCATATCCAATTTCTCCTTCTCTATAAGCAGCTTGAGATTGCTTAAGAATAAGGTCGGAATTTGGTAAAGCCGAAGTGGTGTAATAGTCGAGACTGTTTTTGTTTGTCTTTAATTGTTGAATTGCCCGCTGAACCTGTCCCTGTACTGAGTTCCGATAATGATCAAACCTGCTTTCAGTAGCCCGCATGTTGAATTCAGCAGATCTAACCTTTGCCTGATGCGGGACAAACCATAGTGGCAATGAAATACCCAATTGAAAGCCGGTAAACCGATCTCTGCTTGTCGCAATACCTCCTGTTTCATTCGTAGGACCTCCGATAAGGGTGTGCGAAAAAAAACCAACTACCAAATCAGGGGCAAATTTTGCAGATTGCAATTTTTTCTGACTTTCAGCGACGTCAATTTGCTGGCGCATATACGTTAGGGAGGGATTTGCTTTGTATCCAATTGTATCCAATACGTTTTCGAGCGGCAGCGCAATCAAATCGGTAGCTGCAACATCCGTCAGCGATCGAGAATTAACAATGATTTTAAGTTGAGATTGGAGCTGCGCGATCTCTCCTTCACTTTTCCTTAGCTGATTTTTAGCTTCGTTTCTTTGTGCCTCTGCTGTTGTTTGCTCCAGCAGATTCGTCTCCCCTGTTTTATATCGCAACGCGGCAGACTTTAAAAAGCCTTCGTAGATACTATCCTGCCGTTCCAATAATTTATGATAGGCCAATGCAAATGCAAGTTGATAATACGTTTGCTTGACCTGATAAACAATGTCATTTTCTGTAGCTGACTTTTTCATTTCACTGGAAGTTGCCAGCGCTCGATTAAGGGATCCCTGGCTACCAAATGCTGAAAATGGAATGGATTGCGAAACCGTAATGTTATTGTCATTTTTTGCATAGCTGTTGTATTGGCCATAGAGAAATATCACATCGGTCTTCGGCAGATCGAAAGAGGCTTTTCGCATTTGCTTCTCAGATTCTAATTCAAAATGTGCTGCCTTAATGCTTTCGTTATTCTTCAAAGCTTCCTCAATAGCGTCGTCAATAGATAAAGGACTGCCTTGAGAAAATACATTGCAAACACGTATCGTTAGTATTAACGTTATCAGAAATTTCATAACGAATTTTCGTTTAATTTTTTTGACCCAATTCTCTCAAAGTAAATGTATAAACAGGGAAGTACGATTAAGGTCAGTATAGTGGAACTGATCAACCCTCCAATAACAACCGTGGCTAAAGGCTTCTGAACTTCCGCTCCTGCACTTGTGGCAAGAGCCATAGGTAAGAATCCTAATGAAGCTACTGCTGCGGTCATCAAAACAGGTCTAAGCCTGATTTGAGTGCCTTTAAGAACAACATCATTAAGATCACTCAAGCCTTCTTTTTTCAAGCGATTAAATTCAGCAATCAATACAATGCCGTTCAGCACCGCGACGCCAAACAAAGCAATAAATCCAATCCCTGCCGAAATACTAAAAGGCATTCCACGGATCAATAAGGCAAACACGCCTCCTATGGCTGCCATAGGTATCGCCGTGAAGATTAACAAAGATTGTTTTACCGAATGAAAAGTGAGGAAGAGAAGAAGCAGTATCAGAAGTAGGGCTACTGGGACTGCAACCGATAACCTGGCCTGTGCCTTTTCGAGATTTTCAAATTGGCCTCCATACGTAACGTAGTATCCAGAAGGAAATTCAATTCCCGTGTCAATCTTTTGACGTATCTCAGCCACGATGCTCGCAACGTCTCTACCCCTAACGTTGAAACCAACAATGATCCTACGTTTCGCATCCTCTCGTTGAATTTGGTTAGGTCCGATTTCAAACTCGACTTCGGCAAGCTGCTTTAACGGAATTTGTTGCCCGTTGGAAGCCGTGATGAACAATTCCCTGACATCTTCGATGTTCTGTCTGTTTTGATCGCTCAATCTTACCGTCAGATCATAACGCCTTTCGCCTTCGAAAACTAATCCAGCAGACTGCCCCGCAAAGGCGGAATTTATAGTTTGATTAATTGCCTCAACGTTCAGACCATACTTTGCCACTTCATCCCTGTTAATTTTTACAACGATCTGCGGAAGGCCTGAAACTTCTTCTACATAAAGATCCTGGGCACCTTCAACCGACTGCACAAGGCCTCCTATCTTTTCAGCCAGTCCTGTGAGAACATCAAGATCTTCACCAAATATTTTCACGGCTACGTCCTGACGCACGCCACTCATTAATTCATTGAAGCGCATCTGGATTGGCTGTTGAAATCCAAACGTCACACCGGGAACCACCTCAAGCGCTTCCGCCATTTTCTCTGCTAATTCCTCCCTGTTACTGGCTTTTTTCCATTCATTCTTATCTTTTAGAATCACCATAAGGTCACACGCCTCTATTGGCATTGGGTCTGTAGGTATTTCGGATGATCCGATTTTAGCAACCACCTCTTTAATCTCGTCTGGAAATTCTTTCATTAAAACGCCGGCGCTTTTTTGAGCAGCTTCCACCGTATACGACAAACTGCTGCCTGTGAGAACACGGGTTTCAACTGCAAAATCGCCTTCCTCCAGCGTTGGCAAAAATTCTCCGCCCATCCGAATAAAAAGAACAAGGCTTATGGCTAGCAATACCAACGAAGAGGCTATTACAACGAACTTATGCCTCAGTGCACCTATGATTAAGGGATTAAATATGCGATGAAAGAAATCCATCATCTTATCAGAAAAATTCCTCTTATGCTGCGTGTCTTTGCTTAAGAACAAAGATGACATCATGGGCACATAAGTAAGGGATAAGATAAACGCGCCGAGAATCGCAAAGCTTACAGTTTGAGCCATCGGCTTAAACATTTTACCCTCCACTCCCACCAATGCCAGGATCGGCAGGTAAACGATCAGAATGATTATTTCTCCAAAAGCCGCAGAGGTTCTGATCTTCGAGGCAGATTCATAGACTTCGAGATCCATTTCATTCTGCGTGAGTCTCTTCGTAGTTCCTCTTAATCCCAGGTGATGCATAGTTGCCTCCACGATAATAACTGCTCCATCAACGATTAATCCAAAATCAATTGCTCCCAGACTCATTAAGTTTCCCGATACGCCAAACACATGCATTAAGGAAACTGCAAAAAGCATAGCAAGCGGAATAACGGAAGCTACTATGAGTCCGGCACGGAGGTTTCCCAGAAATAATACAAGCACTGCAATGACTATCAATGCGCCTTCGATCAGATTTTTTTCTACTGTGCCAATGGCCCTGTCAACCAAATGGCTTCGATCAAGAAATGCTTCAATTGTTACACCTTCAGGCAACGTCTTTTGTATCTGCTCCATTCGCTCTTTAACACGTTTGACTACAGCGCTTGAGTTCTCGCCTTTTAACATCAGGGCAATAGCGCCTACGACCTCGCCTTCATTGTTATAGGTCATTGCTCCATAACGGGTAGCATGGCCGAACTGGACTTCAGCAATACTTCTGATAAGAATAGGTGTTCCGGTGGCGGTATTTGCTACAACTATTTTACCGATGTCCTCCACTGAACTTATGAGCCCTTCGCTTCGAATAAAATAGGCGTTTGGTTTTTTATCAATGTAAGCTCCGCCCGTATTCTGGTTATTCTTTTGTAGTGCAACAAAAACATCCGCTATTCCAAGATTGTAGCTACGCAACTTATCAGGGTTGATCGTGATCTCATATTGCTTTAGATAGCCGCCAAAGCTTGCTACATCAGCAACCCCAGGAATTCCAAGCAATTGTCTTCTTACAATCCAATCCTGAATGGTTCTTAATTCCATTGGGCTGTACTTGTCTTCATACCCTTTTTCAGGTCGGATGATATACTGATAAATTTCCCCTAACCCTGTGGTTACCGGCGCCATTTCCGGAATGCCAATACCTTCCGGAATTTGCCTGGCGGAAACCGTTAACCGTTCATTCACTTGCTGCCTGGCCCAATAGACATCAACCTTATCATTAAATACAATCGTAACCACAGAGAGTCCAAATCTTGAGAAACTTCTAATTTCTTCAATACCTGGAATAGTGGCCATAGTTTGCTCAACAGAAAATGTTACTAGACGTTCAATGTCAAGCGCTGATTGGGAAGGCGCTACAGTTATAACCTGAACCTGGTTGTTGGTAATATCAGGAACCGCATCGATCGGAAGCTGCATTAAAGAGTAGCTTCCCCACACGATTAAGCCTACGGTAAATAAGCCTATGACCAGTTTATTTTTAATTGAATAATAAATTATCTTATCAAGCATAGAGTTGAAATTGGTCGTACACTAACAATACAATACACGCTGCATTGACAGTGATGAATGATGGAAGATGAAAAAAGAAATTGTTAAGAAACTCTGGGAGGCTGCCAGATGCCAAGTGAAATAGTTTTAACAAAGCAATTCAGGTACGCAACATTTTCGACAACGTAGTTCGATAAAAACACCTGAAAGTGAAAATCGGGTGTGCGATTCATCTGATTATGACAACAACTGCAGATACAGAATGGCGAGCAAAGATCAGGCTCTTCTGATGAGTGCTGATCGCTTGTAATACGAACTTCTATATCAGATTCCATTTCATCATCACACGTATCTTTATCTGAGCATGGATAACATGCCAGAAAACTGAAGAGGAGTGCGAACATGATACAGAATGTCTTCACAGCGCAAAAATATAGATTTATTTTTGCAATAGAGTTTCAGAAGTGCTTTTAGTTAGAAATAAGAAGCAAAACCGAATTGAAAGCCGGCAGTTTTAGAGGCTCTATTACCGAAAATATCGGTTTGCCAATTATACCGGTAATTAAATCTGACAACAGTTTGGGAGGCAGGCCGCCAGCTGATACCGGGGATAATTGAAATAAAATCTTCCCTGATATTCGTTCCTGTTTCGACAAAGGTGCCTTTGTTCCAGTCTACATATTCGGCCCGCACAGCTGCGTTGATAACGGATCGTTCAAATCCAAAAATAGCTCTTTTTAATACTGGCTGAACAACATCAATAAATCCGCCTTGTTGTCTGTTTCCAAATTGCTGGCTATAGTTCTCGGGGACATCAACGTTCACCCATGCCCATTCTGAGTTGATGTAGGTATTTGATCCGGGAAGTGTTGTATTGAAATCAAGCGCCAGCACGTGTACTCGTCGCTTTTTGTCAAAGGTCAATCCATCGTCCTGGAATTTATTGTAAACGCCACCCATATACGATATGCCCAGTTCTCCGATTATTCTATTTCTTATCGCAGTCTTCGCTGTTATGAGGGGAACTCCATTAAAGCTCTCTTCGAAACGATCCTCGTTCAGCTTGGAAGCTGGAAGAAAAGTTTTGTTATCAGAATTTTGAATGATCTTATCATCAAACCCATTGGTCAGGTATGCCTCGTAAGCATATACCCAATTCTTTTTATACAACTTACCGTATACTCCAAATCCTACATTGCTCCACGTCGCGGGAAGCATTTGAGTTGCTGAAACCGGTCTGTCAATAAATTCCCACTTCGGACCATCGTGATTTTGATTAAAGGCCCCGATCGGGTTCATAACTACCCCACCCCGTACATTAAAAAGCGGATGGAACTCGATATCGATGGATGCGAATTCGATGTTTATTTCTTTCGTGCCGTCTTCAAATTCTATTTCGGAAAGGAATTTGATTCTTTTATAGATAGTAGAGGCAACAAACAACGTCAGGCGCCTCATCTGAAACTGATGCCCTTCTGTAATTCCGTCGGTACCGAGATGCTGCCAGTTCGCTTCCACATAACCGCCAAGTGCAACGGGTAATTTACCAAGTGATAAAAACGGGCGATTGTAAACGGCATCCATGTTTAATTTGATTTGGGATGTATCTTTTTCAGATCGTCTAAGCAACGTGGTATCAATTTGTCCCATTCCCATATGGGCAAAACCGACGGTGAGTATCATAAGAACTAAAATCCTTTTCATGCTCTCATATCGATTATGATTTTTTCGCCTTCAGCCTTCACGTCAAACGTCCGCAGGTTCTTTTCAGCGGGCCCTTGTGCCAGCACGCCTCTGTTGTTAAACTCGCTGCCATGGGCGGAACAATGCAAATGGTCGCCCGAGGCCTGGAGCTCATTACCTTGGTGAGTACATTCCATTAGCAAAGCCGAATATTCAGTATCTGAAAACCTGTACAGATAAATGGGAAATTTTAAAGCATCATTTCTGACGATTAAATATTGTCTTTGAACCGGTTGATCCTTTTTTAAGCAGGTGAATTCTGAACGCAGTACAGAAATTCCATTCGGTTCCACAACACCGGTAGCATAGTAGGTTGATTGGCAACCCGATAACAACGGGGCCACGACGGCAGAACCTGTCAAGCACAAAATGCAATTTTTTGTAAATTCTCTTCGATCCATATTTTTAAAGACTTTCCAGGAACTTAATGAGTTTTGCTTTATCCGAATCGGATGACATTTCAAATTTGTCACGACTGCTTCTGCCCTCACCACCGTGCAACAAGATTGCTTCTTCAATGCTCCTGGCTCTGCCATCGTGTAAAAGGAAATATCCGCCGCCTTGCGAGAATTTTGAAAGTCCTAACCCCCACAAAGCAGGCGTACGCCATTCAGCAGTCGTAGCGGATCCTTCCGTATATCCGTCATCAAGACCCGGCCCCATATCATGTAAAAGAAGATCGGAATAAGGATAGAATGTTTTATTTGAAATTGCCGCAACGGATGAACTACCTGTCTTCATTTCGGGTCTATGGCAACCTGCACATCCCACTTCGGTGAATAAAACTTTTCCGGAAACAATATCAGCTTGATCCTTATTGCGCTGGATCGGAGCTTTTAATGTCTTTAAATAGAATATAACGTCCTGGATCGTTTGATCTGAAATTTCCGGGTCTGTTTCCAGGCCAGAGTGGGTATCATAAGGTTCGTATGTGGAAGCGATACCGATATCCTCGTTGTATGCTTGCGACGTTTGCTGGTCTAAATTGTATGCAGCTGCTTTCTTTCCAAAGCGGCCAATATACTTTCCGTTTTCAACAACGGACTCTCCTCGCTCAGTTAAATACGGTTTCATTTCAATCCAATTCGATACGCCACTTATTCCGTCTCCATCTGTATCATCAGGATCGGCCCAAGCTAAAATATCCGCATCACTTACAGCATCAATAAAGCCTAGACCTGTATTGGCTGGTGGTGTTAGTTTTGAAAATCCGATGCCGGAAGGAAGTTGCTCGGGTTGGAATCCGGGGATAGCACGATTTTGAAGTTGTGGGCCACCAAGCTTTTTGTACTGATTCCCGGTTCCATCATATTGACCAAACCTCGTGAGCGTTGTAAAGGGATGACCTTTTCCATCGCCCGGATGACAGCTTCCACACGAGTTGGCGACAAACAGGGGGCCTAGCCCATTTGAAGGCGTAAAGATCTCGTCATTGAATGCGATGTCTCCTCGTAAGAATCTAATGTTTTCTGATTCAGTCAGTCCCTCAACCGGTCCATCCAACAGATCCTGATCGTGGAGCGCAGACGGCTCAAAATTCTCACAGCAAAGAACCATACTGGCTAGTCCTAAAATGGCGGTTGTAGTAATAAGGGTTCTCATAATTAAATATACGACTCGCAAAATTAAAAATTTAGACGAATCTAAAAAATTTATTTGAACAATTTAATTTATAGCCCCGGATTTTAAAGAATTTCGAAGGATTAGTTCCCCGCAATCAATTGGTTGTAAGGCGATCTTGAAGATTCAAAAGGCTGCCTTGTGAAACGACCTTAAACGAGGAGTTTTATATATTTCTGGAGGTTATACTCCTAATCGCCGGTCACTGGTTTCGGGGAAACAGAGTTTAAATCCATTCACATTAGTAGTAAACTTCGATTTTCCAATTTATTTAGTGCTCGCTAAATTGTATTTTAGTTATTCGTTTTATTAAACATCTGTGAAAACGCTCCTCTCCTTCTGGACTTTTTTACTGCTGCTCTCCCAGCACGGTCAGGGGCAGTCCATCAAGTTTGATCATTTCACTCTTAAAGATGGTCTGTCACAATCACAGCCGTTTAGCATTTTTCAAGATAGTTACGGATATATCTGGACCGGGACACAAGACGGGTTGAACCGGTTTGATGGCAATCACTTCAAAGTTTTCAAGAACGATCCATTCGACAGCACCACGCTTACACATAACTGGGTATGGGATGTGCAGGAAGACAGTCAAGGCGACCTCTGGATTGGTACGTATAAAGGTCTTTGCAAATACATTCGAGGCGAAGATAAATTTATTCAGTACTACCATTCGCCTGAGGATCCAACTTCCATCAGTGGTAACAGACCCAATTGTATTTTAAAAGATAAAAAGGGAAGACTTTGGATGTCATCCTGGCGCAGCGGCTTGAATTTATATAATGAAAAGACAAATACATTTACACGTTTTAAAAATGATCCAAACGATGCGCGAAGCATCAGCGACAATTTTGTACGCACTTTATATTGTGACAGCCTCGGCAACATCTGGATCGGTACTTGGAATGGTGGTTTGAATCGTATTATTGAAGACGACAAGGGAATCCATTTTCAACGCTATAGCCGAGGAGAGCGTGGTTATGAAGGTGGAACTAAAATCACCTCCATAGCAGAGGACAAGCACGGTAATTTATGGATCTGCTCGCACGATGCCGGTCTTATGATTCTAGATCGGTCAGTTAACCGCTTTATGCGCGTACCCAATTTTTCGCAAAACAAGGCAAACAAAGTTATTCGAGATAAACATGATAACATGTGGATTGGAACAAACAGCGGTCTGATTTTATATAACGATAAATCCAAGGAGTTTCATAGTTATGTTCACGATCCCTCCAATCCTTCAGGCATCAGCAGCAATTCCATCTTTACCATATTTGAAGACAGAGCAGGGATGGTTTGGGTTTCCGGCAGTGGACTGGATCTGTATAATCCACGGAAGATTTCATTTGAGACTTTTCAAAACAAGCAAGGAGATCCCAACAGTCTTTCAGAAAATCTGATAAGGTCCTTTTGTGAAGATGACGAGAAAAATATATGGATAGGAACCGAAAGCAATCATATCGATGTATTTAATCCCCAATCAAAATCGTTCAAGCAAATAATCATCCGTGACAACAAGGGAAACATTGCCGACGACATTTATAAAGTGGCTTACAAGGATGGTGTATTATGGATCGCCTCCCACGGGGGTGGTCTGATACGGTACGAAAAGTATACCGGTAGGACTACATTTTATTTTGGAACGCATGCTTCGTCTCTCGGCAAAATTTCGTTGGTAAACGAGTTGATGATGGACGATGATAACACGCTATGGATCGGATCGGATGAAGACGGTCTTTTGAATTATAATCCGCTGACAGAAGAAGTGGTTCAATATAAAGTAAATCCTAGTGACCCCTATAGCATTCCATCCAACTTGATCAAGAGCATCCATAAAGATAAAAAAGGTAACATCTGGATTAGTTTCTCAGGTGCCGGTGTAGGGATGCTTGATAAGAATACAAAAAAGTTTACCAATTATCGGTATGACAGAAAAAATGCCTTTGGCTTAAGTGATCAGATCGTCAATAGCATCACCCAGCAAAATGATAGCATCTTTTGGCTCTGCTCCTTCGGCGGACTAAACAAGCTCAATGTTAATACAGGAAAATTTACGCACTTCTTTGAGAAGGACGGACTGGCTAATAACGTTACCTATGAAATGCTGGAAGATGAGAACGGAAATTATTGGATCAGTTCAAACGGAGGACTAAGTAAATTCAATCCACGAACATACACCTTCAAAAACTATACTGAAGAGGATGGACTGCAAAGCAATGAATTTAATTCTGATGCAGCACTGAAAAGCTCTTCCGGAGAATTCTATTTTGGTGGTATTAATGGTTTTAATGTTTTCAAACCGGAGAACATAAAAGAAAACACGGAACCCCTATCTTTGCTTATACAAGGTTATACCATCTTTGATAAATCCTACTTACCAGAGGAACGTGCCATCCTTCAGTACTTTCAGAATTACATCACCTTCTCTTTTGCTGCGCTGGAATTTTCGACTCCTAACAAAGTGAAATATGCGTATAAACTTGAAGGATTTGATAAAGACTGGGTTCATGTTGGAAACCAACGAGAGGCACACTATACTAACCTCGATGCAGGACATTACACATTTCGGGTAAAGGCCTCTAATCCCGACGGGTACTGGACGGAGCCAGGAACCTCGATGATAATCACAATCCGTCCGCCCTTCTGGCGAACATGGTGGTTTACATCTTTAGCGATCCTGATGTCTGCTGCATTGATATATGCTGTTCATCGCTACCGCTTAGAACAGACTTTGAAGGTTGAGCGTTTAAGAAATAAAATTGCAAGTGATCTTCACGATGAAGTGGGATCAAGTCTTTCCCGAATCTCTATTTACTCCGATCTTCTTCAAAATGGAACGGAAGCTCACGAGCGTAAAAATTATTTAACAGGTATAGGCGAACTAAGCCGCGAAGTGGTTAACACCATGAGTGATATTGTATGGTCTATCGATAACCGGAACGATACACTCGGTTCACTCATTATCCGCATGAAAGATTTTGCAACTGAGATCTTACAGGCTAAAAACATTGATCTTGAATTTTCGATTCAAGGCATCGACGATAACAATACATTGGACCCGGCGTTGAAACAGAATATCTACCTCATCTTCAAAGAATCCATTCACAACATTGTGAAGCATGCGCAAGCCTCACATGTTCATGTTTCTCTTGTAAATAAAGGGGGTGAATTTAGAATGGTTATTAAAGACGATGGTCGTGGATTTACTGCAAACGTAAAAGCTAACGGAAACGGCTTAAGAAATATGCAGCGAAGAGCAATAACAGTTCAAGGTGAATTCGAAATAAAAAATCACTTAGGCACTACACTTACCCTCAAACGAAAAGCGCTGTAACCATAAGAAAATGATTGTAACGATAGTGACAATCTATGAAATGTGTTTAAAAGAATTTCTTATGAATGAAAGAGTGGTCTGCTTTCGGCTATATCCCGCCACCTTCGGGGCTTAAGTTCACTCATCATTTTGAAGACGCAGGGCTGCACCCTGCGTTTATGATAACCACCCTTTCAGGGTTAAAGCTCCTCTTTTAACACTTAAGGGTTAACCTAGCATGTGTGCCGCGCATAGACGCGGGGGTGATAACATATTCCATAACCTTCCCGGCCTGGTGGATCCGCTAAACATGTTGGAAATTTCCGAGTAGGGTTTGAAGAAAACAATAGCAGAATGTCCTTCACACGATATAAAACCCGCTCTTCGAAATTCGTCATTCGGCGTTCGACATTTTTTGCCTTAACATAATTTTAACCAATATTTTGATACAATCCCCCATGTTCATGTGATTGTTCGCGCCAGCAAGCATGCCTACTTTCATTAAAAAATCCTAACTTCTGTCCATTAATCTATAGAAATGATCTCCATAGCCCTTGTTGAAGATGATGAAGAGATCCGAAAGGGTATTCAAACATATCTTAACGGACAAAAAAGATTTGTTTGCAATTTTTCTTTTGGATCGGTTGAGGAACTACTGCGAAGTTTGAACTACAGCAATAGTCCAAATGTAATTATCATGGATCTTGGCCTTCCGGGAATGTCAGGTATAGATGGAATTAAAATTGTGAAGGAAAAATATCCGGAGATTGATATCATTGTGTTCTCAATCTACAATGACTCAGAGAAGATCTTTGAATCGCTTTGTGCCGGAGCTACTGGATACCTGTTGAAAAATACGCCGTTACAGGAAATTAAAGAAGGAATAGAATCGCTTGCCTATGGCGGCTCACCGATGTCACCACAGATTGCGCGAAAGGTTATCGACTTTTTTAATCAGCGAACGAAGCAAAAAAAAGAATCGCCCCTTTCTGCCAAGGAAAAAGAAATTGTTATTGGTCTTGTTGATGGACTCAGCTACAAACTCATCGCTGCGCGGATGGACATTTCTATTGAAACCGTGCGCTTCCACATCAAGAATATCTATAGCAAACTTCAGGTGCACAGCAAAGCAGAAGTGATCACCCGCTCCCTCAAAGGAGAAATTTAATCTGCGTTACTAAGTCTGTCTAAACTCCGCATTCAATGTTGCAAACCTCCTTGCCTACCGACCGCTTGGAATAACGATCAATCAATTTTACAATTTTACAATCTTACAATTTTTCAATCTTCACTGTCAACCTAACTCCTCCCTGAAAAAAGTCCCACTCGAAATTCAAACCCACATCATCGTGTAGTTGAAGTCGGTCTTCGACGACAGTAAGTTTACTAAAAATAAAAACTTACTATGAAAACACATGTCTTAAAAACGCTATCCATAGTTGTGTTGGCTTTAATCACAATTTTAGTTAGCGCGTGCAGTCTGTTCGATAAGGCAGATGACGTAAATTTTGACGCAACATTAGATGAAACCATTGTTGTTACCGAACCCGAGGAAGGTAGTAATGTTGTCTATGCCAAAACAATTGTTCTCGACGCAGCTTCCGATCCTGATATTAATAAATACAAAAACAAGATCAGTGGTTTCACAATAAAGAAAGTGAGTTATCAGGTAACAAACTTTACAGGTGGGAACTGTGTATTCTCCGGCACCTTATCGTTTGGGGATGCTTCCACTTCAACTCCTACCGTTGCTGCTACTATCACAAACCTGAATTTGCAGCAAGCTTATTCCGGTGGTCAGGTATTCGATCTTCCTATTAATCAAGCTGATATTGATAAGATCGCAAGTTTGTTAAAAGATGACAAGGCTGTAAAGCTTTACCTGGATGGATCACTGTCAACCACACCGGTGACCAGTAGCATAACCGTAATTCTAGAGGTTTCTGTAAAAGCTGATGCGCTTTAAATAAACAACATGATCATGAAAAAAACATCTGCACTTTTCCTCCTTCTTTCTATTTCGCTGGGCATGACAGCATTTCATCCCGTAGCGGAGCCCTTTGAAGGGACAATACACTATGAAACTTCTGTAACAGGTGAAGTTCCAAAATTCATAACCGAACGGTTAGCTAAATATTATGATCTCAGATTTAAAGGAAGCGATTTGAAAATTAAAGGGGGTGCTCCCTTGATAGGTGAAATTTTACTAAAAAAAAAAACAGGTAAGATGTATATCATGCGCACCGATGAAAAAAATATTTATGAACTAGATCTGAAAGACAAACGAATTCCCGAGAAAACGTCAACGTCTGTAGCTACCCGATTAAACGAAATAAATACTATCGCTGGCTACCGGTGCCAGAAGCATCAAGTTCAATATGACAATGGAATGAAGTTGTTTTTTTGGACGACAGAGGGAATCAATACATATCATTGGGGTGGAGACATTTTTGGAGGGCAATTCAAATTGCCCGAAGGGATCAATGGCTACCCTCTGAAACTACAATTTACTTCTTCGCAGTTTACAATAACATGTACTGCTACGGTTGTAAAAGCCGGTTCGATCGATGCTTTGGAATTCGAATTACCGAGTGAGATGGCTACTAAAAAACTTTGACCATTCAATTTTAAAGATTACTACAATGAAAAAGACGCTGATCCTTGTTATGTTTATGAACCTCGGGGTTACACTAAGCAGTTGTGAAAATGATTGTTTTTTATTGGCACTCTTTTCATGGTTTTATGCCCCAGATAGTCCTGAGATCGAATATTTTGAGTTGGAGTGTTATGATATAGCAGACCTTTTAGAAGGGGTTGGCAATGCCGCCTTCGGAAAGTCGAATTTTACAGCTACGGGCAGGAGTGGCTTACATGCTGAAGAATCAAAGGTACCCCCGCCAGGCGGAAACGAAATTCCTGACAACCTTCCTTCAGACGAGACGGACGGTGATCGACGGGAAGAAGCAACGGGCTCTACGTTCAAAGATATCATCACCTCTCCTACATTTGCACTTGGCCCAAGCCTGTCCTGGCTTGGTGGAGACAAGGAAGAATCTGAAAAGTTTCCTGCCAAACCAGGATTTCAGTTAGGAGCAATCTGGCAAGTCCCATTAACAGCTGGTCTAAATTTAGAGCCAGGATTATTGTACGCTAGTCGTGGTGTGGGATACAAAAGTGAAGAGGCCGGATACTATCAACCTGGCACACCAGGGGGTTCATATAGTTATAGTCAAAGGAAAAAACTTCACTACCTGGAATTACCGGCATTTGTAAGCGGATCTATAATGAATGGCTTAGACCTTTATGGCGGCCCGCAGGTAGCCTTCCTGTTGGGAGCCAAAGTCGTTAATGAATCAAATGGGGAAACTACCTCAACTGAGAAAGGAACAAAAGGATTTAACAAAGTGGATTTAGGACTTGCAGCGGGAGCCCGGTACCAGATTCCAAATACTTTTTTCAGCCTCTCGCTAGGGTACTACCACGGCTTATCTAACCTTAGTTCAGGCTCCGAATACGGTGGATATGGTTATGACGAGCCTAAATACTTTACAAGAGCTGCCAGGTTGGGGATAAACTATAATTTTCCAGCAGCAAGAAGTCACGCAACGTCAGGGTCGGCGGCAAAGAATGGATTTAAAAGCTGGGTTGCAAAGTAACCAGAAGTGTTTGCGGCCAAATAAAGTTAGTCTGTTGGTACCTACATCAGAGTTGTCCTTGAACTTTTCAGGGCACTCTGATATGGTTTTCAAAAAGTAAGAGGTAAGAGGTAAGACGTAAGAGGTAACAGGCAAGGACAGTAATAGGTAATAGGCAATAAGCAATAGGCAATGGGTATAAGAAAGAAAACATCTCTTTTCAGAAACATGCTGCTCACTGTCGTTTAACTGTTCGGACTGTGTTTTGGGAAGATCGTGTGTCTTTCACAATCTTTACTATTTCGGAGGATAAAACGCTTACTTTCAATGCTAGATTTTTGTATGTTAAAATCGTAAGGAGTAAACTATGTTTTACCAAACAAATGTTCCAACATTGCCAGCTCCTAATGAAACCGGGGCCGAGCTTCCTTTGAATTTAATGGCAAATTTTCTTAGAGTCTCGCTGTCGTTGACTACAATCAACACCTTCTTACCTGCAGGCGTAATAAAAGCCACGTTGTGAAGATCGTTTGTGATGTCGGAAGCAACCCGTACCGAACCCGGTCTTACGAATTTTGAAGCATGGGCAATGATGTAATACGACACGTTACGCGTTACCTCATCGCCAATGGTTAATGCTCCAAGACACATGGTGCAACCCCCCTGATCGGTATGTGGATTAAATTGAGGGTCTGATGCAAGATTCCATTCCAGTACATTCCGGCTCCAGTTGCGTGTAGCACCAACGATCAAGTTTTTTACATGCCAGCGGAGATCTCCGTCAAATTTTCCTTCCGAAGATGTCCATTGTTCGGTGAAATATAAGTTCTTATCAGGGTGCGCATTTTGAACTTTTGAAAGGGCTTCGATCTCGCCCAGGTACAAATGAAAAGCAGTGCCATCAATATATTTTTTTGCTTCCGCGTCATTAAGAATATCAATAGCATAATTTGGATGATCGCAATTGTGATCAAAAATCACAATCTTGGTTTTTATATTCGCCTTCTCGAATGCAGGTCCTAAATGTTTTTTAATGAACAACGCCTGCTCTTCGGAAGTCATCAACATGCTCGGATTGTTATTTGGATTCTCGGGCTCGTTTTGAATCGTAATCGCATCGATTAGGATGCCTTCCTTTTTCATTTCCTGAATGTACTTCACAAAATAATCGGCATATGTTGAATAATATTCTGTCTTTAAGCTGCCGCCCTTAGCACTTTGGTTTGTTTTCATCCATGCCGGAGCCGACCATGGGCTGCCCATAATTTTTATATCGGGATTTATTGTCAGTATCTCTTTCAGTATAGGAATAAGGTATTTTTGGTCTTCAGCAAGGCTGAATTCCGCCAGATCGGTATCCGTTTTTCCTGATTGCAGATCGTTGTAAGAAAATACATGATCATCCAGGTCGGATGCGCCAATGCTGATGCGCAAATAGCTTACGCCAATACCCGAATCGTCGGGAGAGAAAATTTCCCGAAGCAATTCATTTCGTTTTGATGGTGTCAATTTTTGATGGATCAGATAAGCGCTGCCGCCAGTGAGCGAATATCCAAATCCGTCAATAGTTTGAAATTGCTGCGTTGTATCAACTTCAATTACCGGCAGGTCTGTATTGTCTTCCACAAAGGACAGGTTCTGAGCTACCTTATGAAATAAAGAGGAACGGTCTCCGGTCGTCAACCAAAATTCTATGTCCCCAGTGCCAATATTTTTATTGTCGAAGTCGTTTTGAACATTCTTTTCACAAGTGAAAAAGGTTGCTGCAACAAAAATGATCGTAAGTCGCCAAAGAATATTTTTATTCAAGTTCACGTTCGTTAAACTGTTATTTGATCAATCAACAAAAAGAACCCAACTCCCGTTGGGTCCTTTTCTGACTCTAGTTCGGGAAATTAATAGGCATCGTTTTGTGTAAGCTTATCGTTCTTATCACGTTCTGTCTGGGGAATGGGCCATAACAATCTGCTTTCATCCAAAGCATAACCCAAGCTGCTGCCATTGCCATCTTTTAGAGCATTCATCACTTCTATAGCACGTCCTGTACGTTTCAGATCGTGCCACCGATGGCCTTCAAAGGCCAGCTCAAAACGGCGTTCTTTCTCAATTGCTAACCGCATTTCTGCTTGTGTGCTTGCCGCAGTAGGATCAAGATCAACGCGTTCACGTATCTGATTTACCAGTGCAGCAGCGTTGTCCACATTACCCAGCTCATTTTGAGCTTCTGCCTTGAGCAATAAAATATCAGCTAGTCGAAGCAGAATAAAGTTTTGCGTGCCGTTGAAGTCGCGATACTTATTAATCAACGGATATGTAGATAATGGCCAATAGCGATCGGGCCATTTTCCCGTAACGTCTTCAAAGCGAATGTTTGAATTCTTGCGAATCATGTCACCCTCGTCGTTATACGCTTTTACAAGATCATTTGTAGGTGTATTAAATTTTTTCCAATCGGTTCCATCAAACATGTACACACCCCAATTACCACCGGTATCCCAACCGTAGCAATTGATCTCAAAAATTGACTCCGCGGAGTTCTCCTGCGAAACGTCCCAGAGTTGATCGTAATCCGCCAATAGGGAATAGCCTCCGTTAATAACAGCATCACAATATTGATCCACTTTATTCCAATCGTGTGGTTCTACCGTTGCATATACTTTAGCTAGTAACGCATTAACGGCGCCACGCGTTGCGTATCCATTATCAGGAGCAGCAACCCGTACTTTAGGTAACGCCGTTTCAAGGTCGATAATAATCTGCGCATACACTTCCGAAGCAGTCGACCGACTGAGATAAATTTCATCAAGTTTTTCCAAATCTATTTCGGCAATCTCATTCACTAAAAGAGGTACATCTCCAAATTGCCTGACCAATTCGAAATACATAAACGCACGAATGAAAGACGCTTCACCGATTATTTCCTGCTTCCGGGTCTCGGTCAATGCAGGATCGGTGATGTCGCCAACATTATCAAGAACTGTATTGCATTTTGCGATAGTTGAATACAGATATCTCCAATCACGTTCAACATTGCTGTTAACAGCTTCAATCTTGTATTCGTCTATTTGAAAGTTCGCTGGATTGTCTGCACCTGCGTAGGCATTGTCTGCCTGGGCATCTCCTATTACAAAATAATCCAACATAAAGTATTCACCAAAGAAGTCAGCGTAACATCCACTCAAAAAGGCCTCAGCCTGAGCTGCAGTAGTAATGCCTTCTTCGCCGATGTCTTTATCGGTTAAACGAGAAAGGGGCTCTTTATCAAGAATATCATCGCATGATTGAATCGGTAATATTATCAATAAACTTAGGAATAGTCTGTTTAAAAATTTCATACTCTCTTTTTTAGAATTGGACATTCATACCAAAAATTACAGCCTTGGATTGAGGATACGTTCCATAGTCGACACCAAGCTCAGTACCCTTGCTTACCGACCCGTTGGGATCACTGTTTGAACGGATTGTTCCGAACGCATTCACTTCAGGATCAAATCCCGAATAGTCTGTGATAGTGAATAAATTCTGTCCCGTGGCGTATAGGGACAACCTGCTGATACCTATCTTTCTTAGCAAGTCTGCATTGACATTATAGGTAAGGGAAATACTTTTCACCCGGAGATAAGAACCATTCTCAACAAAACGACTGGAGTTTCTCACGTTATCAACATTCCCTGGTGTCGCCTTGGGAATATCGGTAATATCACCTTCCTCTTCCCATCGTCTTAAAACATCCGTTGACTGATTTTTATGGTCGAACATTCCTTCCAGGTCAACCCGTGTCGCATTAAAGATATCATTTCCCTGAGATCCCTGGAGAAACACGGATAAATTAAAATTCTTAAATGAAAAACTATTCGTCATACCATAGGTAAAATTGGGTTGGGCATACCCTATTATGGTACGATCAGCTTCGTTGATCGTTCCGTTATTATTCAAATCTTTATACTTAATATTTCCCGTCTCCGGATCCACTCCCTCAGAAATATATCCAAAAAAGGTTCCCAGCGGCAATCCGGGACGCATGACGATAGCCTGTTGGTTGTTACTGTAAATTGGAGCATAATAATAGACCTCGTTCAATTCCAGGCTCTTTACTTTATTTCGATTGATGGAAATATTAAAGTCAGTATTCCATTTAAATTTCTTATCCACGTTTACCGTAGAGATCGAAAATTCAAGGCCTTTATTTTCCATGCTGCCTGCATTAAGCCTGATGTATTCATAACCCGAGTAATCCGGAAGCTCAACGTCAAGCAGTAGCCCTGACGTTTCTTTAAAATAGGCATCAAACGTAAAGTTGATCCGTGATGACAAGATGGAAAGATCAAGACCTATATTCGTTTGAGTCGTCTCTTCCCAGGTTATCGCTTGATTCCCTAATGTAGGTTCTCTCACAATAGAGGGGCCAGCTCCTGTTGCGGCCTGACGAACAAAAGTGTATTGTGTATACGATGCATAGTTGTTAATGCCTTCCTGATTCCCATTCTTTCCCCATCCCGCACGAAGTTTTAAATCATCAACAATCGAAACATTTTCCATAAAAGGCTCTGCCGACAAACGCCATCCAATAGATGCAGAAGGAAACGTACCCCATTGCCTGCCTTCACTAAAGCGCGAAGACCCGTCTCTGCGAAGGGTTCCTGTAAATAAATACTTCCCTTCATAGTCGTAGGTAACCCTACCTAGGAATGAATATATTGCCCAATCTGATTCTTCAGTCCTCCCCGACGTGATTTCATTTGCTGCATTTAGTGTTTTTATTTTTGAATCGTCTGGAAAATCTTTGCCCTCCATGTAGGAATACTCCCAGCTGGATTCTTGCACCGTCATACCGGCAAGCACTGAAAAATTGTGCTGCCCGACGGATGTAGCATAATTTAATGTGTTCTCTGAGAGCCATGCGGAGGTGGAAGAGTGCTCTGCACGGCCAAGCCCATGATTAGAAGGATCACGCCCGACCACTGTACGAAAGGGGTCAAGATAGAAATTGTACAAATGGTTGGTGTAATCAATACCCAGGTTTGTCTTGAAGGTTAATCCCTGTAGAAGCTTAACTTCTCCTGTTACATTTCCGATTAACCGATTATCTGTTGTTCCTTCATCAGGACCTTCCATATAGGCTACAGGATTTTCCCAGGAGGGCTGAAAAGGATTAGGGTCGAATTGTCCACTTCCATCAGCCTTAAATACATTCAAAAATGGCGGAGTATTTAAGGCGCTCATGATCACTCCCCCTCTGCCTGAACTGGCATTGTCTTGTGTGTTATGATACTTTGAATTAATGAAGTTGATACTTGTTCCGATCTTAAACCAATTGTTGACTTGATTATCAAGATTCAAACGGAGGGTATACCGGTCATAGGTTGCAGGACGGACAATGCCTTTATTGTGAAGATAGCCACCAGAAACATAATACCGGCTTTTTTCATTTCCTCCAGAATATGAGAGCTGGTAGTTCTGATTTGATCCCGTACTAAAAACCTCTTTTTGCCAGTCTGTGTAATTCGTTGACGTAACGCTCCCTGATCCAAGCACATCTTCCATGAGGTTGGCATACTGTTCGGTGTTTAAAACATCAATTTGCTTTCCGATTTTAGAAAAGCCTGCATACGCATTAAACTGCAAAACAGGAACATCCGATTTTCCTCTTTTTGTTGTGATGAGTACAACGCCGTTCGCGGCGCGTGCTCCGTAAATGGATGCTGACGATGCATCCTTTAGTACGCTCATGGTCTCAATGTCATTTGCATTTAAACCCCGAATGTCTGTGGTTGGTACTCCATCGATAACATACAATGGCTCATTACCAGCTTGTACGGAAGTAGACCCGCGTACCCGTACCGAAATATCACCGCCTGGCTTCCCCGACGGTTGAATAACCTGAACGCCGGCTGCTTTGCCCTGGAGCCCTTCGGTAGCCGAAACAATGGGCCTATCTTTGAAGTCCTCCTGAGAAACCGTCACAACGGAAGTGGTCAGATCTTTTCTTCTTTGAGTTCCATATCCCACCACCACCACTTGCTCCAATGTTTTGACATCTTCCGCCATCACAATATCGATCACAGAACGTCCTTCGACAGGAACTTCCTGTGCGGTATACCCGATAAAACTAAACACCAGAATCCCATCATTGGCTGTGATCCGATAATTGCCTTCAGCATCCGTAATGGAGCCAACTGTGGTGCCTTTTAAAACTACATTTACACCCGGCAGTCCTTCGCCGCTTTCGGCTGTTACCTTCCCGGTCACAGCTCCGTCCTGAGCAAAAACGCTCAAAGAAATGAACATGACCATCATGACTTGTAAAGTTCTCTTCATACGTTTGAATTGAGTTGTTTATCCAAATTTACTTCCTTCCGCGCAAATCACATATCAACTAATTGATAAGTAACGAGTTACAATTGTTGATACGCTTTGGTCACAAGTAAAAAATGCCCTTTTTAAAGGGTTCTGAATGGGTTGAGGATCTTTTTTAAAGATCTGCTGATACGCCACTTATTTCGCAATCGATTACGAAATAGATTTTTTTAAGAAATAGATAGTCAGGGAGTTGAATGCAAAAACGCAGGTAGCAGAAAAATTTTCAACAAATCTTCTGGTCTCACTAACACACTATGAATCAGTTGAATAAAATGAGAGTTCAAAAAAATATTTTTCTAATTCTATTCCATTAAAATCGAATTCCACCCTTCATGATGATGAATCGGAACATTTCTTCGCCTTTCCTTCATGCTCTTTTTGATCTTAGAACTGTAGGTCCAGCAAGTGCTTTGGCGAATACCCAATATCTCGGAAAGCTTGTGAGATGAAATACTTCCTTTTGAACTATACACCAAAAAGATCATGTAGAACGCTTTATTAATCGGAAGTCTTGTATTTTGTAATACGGTGTATGCTGTTACAGATTCCTCATAACCACATTTTGAACACCGTCGGCTATACAGACTCCGCCCTCCGCTGTAGAAAGAATGCCCGCACTTTTTGCATGAATATCCATTGTGCCATTTTACGTCCGCTAAGAATTTCATACAACTCTCATCATCTGGATACATCGCGCTGAATTCTTCGAAGTCGACTTCTTTCGAAAGTATCCTTGCCTCCTTTACTTCCGCAACATCATGTTTCAGTTGAATGTTATCAAGCGCCAACAACTCATTCATAGCTTCTATTTCTTTCGCCTGATGTTCCAACTGCTTGTTGGCTGTTTCCAGTTTATGATTCTGTTCCTCAATAAAATGCGACTTTTGAACAAGCTGAGCTGTCTTGATACGTACCTGTTCTTCCAACTCCTGATTCAGGTTGTCTTTCAGCAGTTGGTTTTCATGCAATTGTTCGATCGTCTTTTCTTTAGCCTCGTCCTTTTCTATCCGTAACACACGTATCTTATCACTGATGGCAAATGACAAGAACAACATTTCCATAATAAAACAGAACCCCAGACTATAATGGGATAATTGACCAAAAGGCATCCAATTAAAATCGAAATACAGGGATACCTTACTGACTATACCAAAGAAAAGAAATGCATATCCTATAACCAGAAACCGCGCTGCGGAGTAGCCTTTAAGCCAGCGACGAACAGCTGAATAGAAAGCGGCTGCAAAAGGAATAATTTCGATAAATCTGAAAGAAAACCATTCCTGAACGATGAAAACACTTACCAAAAGAAAAACAGTTCTAAAAATAAATGCACCAATCAGAAGTCTAAAAAGCCCCGGATTATCCTTTCGCAAGTTCAGAACAGAAGCAGCAAAGAAGAGTGCCGAACTTGAAGCAATATAAAGGGTAAGTCCTGCGGCGTATTGATTCCAGAGAACAGAATTCGGCCACAGGTATTGGAAACCGATACCATCGGCACTCATTTCGTAAAGTCCAATGCCAATAAGATAGAGGGTATAAAATAAGTAATGACTTTCCCTTACCGCTGCATACATCAACAAGTTGTAAAAAGAAAACACAAGGATCATTCCATAGAAAATACCAAAGAAGAAGTATTCATCGATAGCATATTCAAAAAGATAGTCAACAGAACGCAACACCACAATAGCTTCTGCCTGCTGTTTCGATTGTATGCGGAAGTAATAGATTTTTTCATCGTCACTGCTATTACTGAGAGGGATTACAAAATTCTTATGCTTTAAAGGTCGTTTGTAAAACTCAAACAAATCGCCGTAGGATTGTTTGATGAATTCTCCGTTTGCCGCTGGAGCAAAAAAATCAATATGATCGATCGTTTGATCGAAGAACTCGATGACCCAGCGTCTGACGGAAGAAGAATTGTGGTGAATTTTTATCCTGTGCCAATAAACGGATTCTCTGTTTACATTGTCAGGGTTGAATTTTATACTTGGTTGGAATCGCGTTTGTCCTTCCGGAGTAAGTATATCATCAAGGGTGATTTTACCTGTTTGATCTTCTAAATATTCAATCTCCTCAAATGAAAAAATATACTGCCTGGTGTTATCCCTGATGGAAACAGCGGGCTGAGCCAAGCTGATTATTGACGTTAGCCAAAACAGGATTGTAAAAATTTTTCTCACATTCACGTTACCTAAATTAATTCACGCTTCAATTTTACATCGCCTGATGTTTAGGAAAACTACTCTTTTGCATTCATTTTAAAAATCGTTATTTGAAGTTTAACGGGTAAGGGCATCACTCAAGGATTCAATCATTTTCCCACCTTTATTAACGAGGATTGTGATCCTTTCCGTAGAAAAATCTCTTTTACTAAAATCCGGATTGTCGATGAATGAGTGCAAGTGGTTCTCTAATTCTTTCATGGCATACTTGATCTTTTTATCCGTCGATTTTGAAGCCAGTTCGCGTAAAATTCTTATTTTTTCAAAGTCAACGATTCCTTCACGGAGTTTCTCAAATCGTATGCTGCTGTTTCCTCCTGGATAAACAAGGAAGCAGTCGCCGGCCGGCCACAAGGTATGACGTGCATCCCTTACCGGATCGGCAGGCCACGCATCATAAGCCCAGCGCAAAAATCCGTCATAGCCATACGCTGCAGCATACCAGCTGATGAACCTTCCTTCAACTGGCGGCGAAAAAACAAAGTTGTTAGGTTTGGGCGGAGTACAGCAAACATAATAGGTTGTCGTAAAGCCTTTCGCCTTTCGCTCTTCCAACTCTTTCGCATTAGGTTCACTGCTTATGACAGGAGAATAATCATCGAGCAATGCGCTCAGTTCAGGATGCCAGTCACCAGCATATGTAATTTTCCAGGCTGTTGAGTGATCCCTGATCACCCGAACAGCAGCGAGCGTATATTGAAGTGGGTTTTCATTTATACCCAGGTAAGTTTTTTCAAACCATCCTTTTTTTTCCAGGTGTGCTTTCAGATCGTCTAAAAATAGTTTCCAGAATGCCTTGAATTTTTCTGATTCGGGAGACCATTCCTCATAAACATAATTGCCGGAGTTTTCATCGAGGTACCTGAACCGGTGTCCCCAGGGGACCGGAGTATAAATTGTTATGGCCTTATCGATCCCCGCATCGATGGCCAGTTGAACATATTGATCAAAGATGTTGTAGTCGAATTTCCATGAACCATCTTTACGCTTTATCCAATCGATCATTGTTCCCTCTACACTGTATGAATTATCCGACCAGGGTGAATGAACTGCATATGTCGTGATGTACTTCCCTCCTGCTTCCGCATAAAGTTTAAGATGTTTTTTCAGGAGTGACTTATGTTCTTCCGACCATGGCTTCAGATCGTAATAAGAAGATACTACCCAAGGATTTTGCCATAAGTCAAGCCTGAATTTCCAATTCTGTGGCGTTGGTAATGTTTGATTCTGAACTTTTATTTTCACTTGTAAAGAGACGTGTTGCGTATTTGAATTTACATCCAATGTTCCTGCATACACTCCGGGTTTAGTATTAACCGGAAGATCAATAGAAACCCAAACCGGCCGCACCGTTTTTCCGGGATGATCAAATCGTGATAGCGGTTCAAGCCGGTCAGGCATTAAGTATGCGCTATCGCTCATAGGCACATCACAACTTATATTTTTCGCATTGTATGGATAATTTGAAAGAACATATCTAACAAGACTCAGATGAATATTCTCCTTGCTAAGAATATTTCCAGTTGCATCTTTCAGGTCATTCAAGGTTATACGGATTTGTTCAACTGTATCGGGCGACCAGACGAGTATCTGTCCATTAAGCCGTTCTCCCTTCCATCCTGTCGCTTCCCACACTTGTGTTTCTTTTTGAAGTTGAGGAATCTCGCTGCGCAAGTACAATTCGTCTGTTGATGCAAATGAAACATTCAACCCGGATTTTTGCTTTGTCCACGCAGCTGGATTTGAGGAAATATCAAACGTATATTCCGGAAGATAATGATGGTAACGTGCGGGTGACTTTGCAGGATCAATCTGCCCCTTTTTAAGCTGAGCTAAAGCACACACATTAAAAAAAATGACTAAGCAAAAAAGGGATGCAACTTTTTTCATGTTTTCTTTTTTTTAATGGCCCCTGTTCCTAAAGAGTGAAGGCTTTCAATTTATGATGAACCATTCCTTATCCTGTGCTTAAATAGATCTCAATTCAATGTCGCTTAGTTAAGTTATACATTTGAATTGCATTTTTCAATTTAGAAGAATTTTTTACCGAAGAGGAAAATGCAGAGGTGAATACAAGCGAGGGCCGCAGAAGAAGAAATAATAAAGCCTCTGCGCTTTTCTCTGTGGAATTATTCTCAGTCATTCTCTCTTCTACATTACTCAGCAAAACCTACCCTCTTCCATTCGAGCCTGTCATTCCGCGGCTTCTAGCTCACTCCGTGAGATGCCTGATCCTGAGCGGAATCCCGGGGGATAGGTCCCTTCATTAAAGGTGAAGACACTCCGGCTGAACATGTCCTGTCAACGGGATGCCGCCAAACTTCGGCAACTTGTATTAGCGCGGTATGACGGTTTTATAGGGTGGTTTGCAGGTATTCTTCGGTTTCTATGATTAAACAATTAGAGTTTTTGTGAAATGAACCAACCCCTGTAAAGCATTCCCCAAAATCTATTTTACTACAGGATACGGAAAAACAGATTGTAAAGTAATCCGCTTACCAGTTGCCTGTGATTCACGCGCAGCCTGCATAATTTCTAATACATGTAGGGCATGTTCAGCATGAATGAGAGGCTCTACTCCTGTCACCAAACTTTCTGCAATAACAGATGCACCTTGTTGCCAAACATAAGTTCCAGGATCTGGTACATGGCGAACGGTCTTTTCATTGTCAACGGTTGCCATATCTACTCCGAAGGGTGCCCAATCATAACCGACCAGGTTCATGTTTGCATTTCTTCCCCAAATTGAAATCGTGGGCTTATCTTGACCTGTACCTCCGTGCCCGTAGGGATCAAAATAATTAAATCCACACTGTACATGCGAGATAACTCCATTAGCATGTTCCATCAGCACCATGGCGTTGTCTTCTGCTTCTACTTTAATTTTTCCTTTGTTATCTATTACGCGTTCCGGTGTGACAATACTGGTCATGGCGACAACAGATTTAGCAGGGCCAAGCAGGCCGGTCAATGTTCCGAAATTATACACACCGAGATCGGGCATACTGCCACCGCCCTTTTCATAGAAGAATGCAGACCAATGTGGACCGAGATGGCCGTAGTGCGCATGGCCAGCTGCAATCTTACCTAGCTTGCCATCCTGGATAGCTTTTGCCATGAAAGCGAACTGATGACTATTCACAACGGCTGGCGCTCCCCATACACGCAGTCCTTTACTTTTTGCCAGATCTAATAATTCCCTTCCTTCTTTGTACGTATTCGCCATGGGCTTCTCACTCCAGACGTGACGTCCCGCCAGAACAGCTTGCTTGTTTAATCTTCCATGCTCCTGCATGTCGGTAAGGGTAACCATCAAGTCGAATGGAGCACCTGCAAGCATCTTGTCAATGTGTGGATAATGGTTAGGAATTTTGAACTTCTCGGCTGCGTTCTTCGCGCGTTCGGGTACGATGTCGCAAGTTGACACCAATTCAACAAAAGGAGACTGTGATAAATGGGGAAGGTACACTCCCGATACACTTCCACATCCAATTACTCCTACCTTGATTTTTTTTGCTGCAAAATCTTTAGCATGTAATGCCAAAGGGGTGAGAATAGAAGCGGCTGCAAGTGCAGAACTTCGGTTCAGGAATTCTCTTCTGGTCAGATCCATTTTGATTGATTTTAGAGTGGACGGCAAATAACTTAAATATAGACATTCCTAGTTCGCACCTTTCCAATCATGAGTTGGGAGCTTGCCTCAGATTTAAAGACTATTTCTCACCAGAATAATCATGTTGAATTGGGCTCTTAGGACATTAATATCCATTTCGCAAAATTCACGTTTATTCTAGAATGTAAATATGAATTTTACCAATGAAAACAATATCGATTTTTTTCTTTAGCCTGCTAATTCCAAATATTAATTTGCAGGCGCAATCCGAATCAGCCTCCGATCTTGTTCCCCCAAATTTCGTAAAAGAATTCTATAAAGCGTATAGTGGAATTCCTACGAAAGAAAAATTGGCTCCTTTCTATCATGAAGAAGTAGTAATTGACGATCCAACTTACGATTGGGTCGGCACCAATAAACAAACGATCTTCAAAAACTTCACAAAATCAAACGAAGTGAATGGACCAGGTTATCACCCAGGGTAGTAAATTAGTAACCGAAGGGATTTTGAAAGCGAAATACAAAGGATTACCATGATTCGCATGATTTGAGGATTATCATGATAAATTTGAGGATTATCAGGATAAATAGGGCTGCGAAAAGGGAGTACGGATAGGCTATTCGCCAAAATTGGTCAGCATAGACTTATTCCAATAATATCATTTTTAAAAATTAACGGATTTGATCATGAAAAATAAAAAAATTATAACCCTTTGTATTTTTGTAGCTGCTGTAGCTGCTCTTATTATAGTTTATCTAAATTACAAGGAAGAGCCAATCAAAACTGTGCCAGCTATACTTGAGGATAGTTTATCGGATGAGACTAACTTGCTATTAGATACAGTATCGGGGGAAAGTAAGGATTCGAATCAGATTGAACCAATAGAAAAACCGAGAGAGTAGGAGTACCGGGAAGGATGAATTGTTTGTCAATAGACTTTTGAAATGATAGATCTCCTTATAATCGCTTTCTTTGTTGCTGGAATAAGTATGTCTACTTTTCTAATATCCGTCTCGAAAATAGGCTGGCTGGTTGTTTTGACTTTATTAGCTGCTCGGTTTGCACAATTTATTTACTCATAACTCTTGATCGGAATGTAGTACGTTCTACTACAGCTTTAACTATCAGGGCTAATATCACTTTAGCCGAGAAGGAGGTATTCGAACCCAACTCCTACCCTACTAAAAATCAATATTTTGACCGGTTACAATTAGTTATACTATTCAGTCAATATCATTCTCTTTGTATCCACTACCTTTCCGTCGACAATCAATGCGTACAAATACATACCTGCGGATAATTCATTACCCGAAATTTTAACAGAAACATCACCATGATCGTAAACCCGAATATTTTTTATTTGTTTGCCTTCCAGGCTATAAATCATAATCGCTGCATGTCCTGCATTTTCAGGTAAGGTCAGTTTAATTTCAGTTTCAGAATTAAATGGATTGGGATTATTCTGGAGCAGGGTGGCATTGGTATTTCCACTTCCTACCTTTTTGTCAGTTTCACTTTTTGAATCCAGCTGTGCCAACAGCAATTGAATTTGCTGTTGCTGTTCCTCCACCTTCGACGATAACTCCTGCATTGCTTTCACCAACGGAACTACAAACTCTGCATACCGAATGCCGTAATGATCATTTTCATTCTTAGGTGCATCTACACCATAAAAAACATAACCAGTTTTTTTTACAGTCGCTTCAACTTCTTGTGCAACAAAACCCGTTTGCCGCATGGGAATACTTTTTGTTTCCGCTTCATTGTCGGAGCTGTCTGAAACATGCAAGAACTTATTTAAGCCAGTCTTGTCCACCACATAACTTACTGGTCTGAGGTGATTGATAAAGTCGAGACCGGAAACATCTTCTTTAATATCTTTTTTGAAACGGCCATCAGAAAATGTCGTCCAAGATACTTGGCCACCGATGCTTGTCACTGCGGTATTGCCGACACGCACTTGATTGGATGCGGTGGGCACAGCGTAAGATCCTAGAGCAGTAGTGTTGGTCAAATCACCCAATGTGGGACCGGAGCTATATCCTAGCGCACTGTTGTAGCTACCAGTGGTGATATCATAGAGGGCAAATGCACCCTTCGCGGTATTGTTACTTCCAGTAGTGTTGCTGTGCATCGAGTGGAACCCACCGGCACTATTGCGAATACCTGTTGTGTTCTCATGCAATGCATAATAACCGATTGCCATATTAAAGTTTCCGCTGACGTTTAAGTACATCGCATAGCTGCCTAACGCGACGTTGTAATACCCTGTAGTGTTTTCATAAAGCGCATTGTGGCCGGTCGCTGTGTTATTGTGCCCAGTTGTATTTTTAAAGAGAGACTTTGTTCCGATGGCCGTATTCCTGCTTTCTGTGTTATAATAAAGTGATTGAAATCCCACTGCGGTATTGTAAAATCCAGTCTCGTTTTTAAGTAAGGCATCGCGCCCGACGGCTGTATTTTCACTTCCTGTGGTATTCCACCATAGTGCACTTGTACCAACGGCTGTATTCGACGTGCCGCTGCCATTTGAATATAAGGCGGAGAATCCCAGTGCGGCATTGGAATTGCCTGTTGTATTATAAGTCAACGCTGCATTGCCCACAGCTGTGTTTTGGTTTGCATTGTTGTTATATAAAGCCCGTGATCCGATCGCTACGTTTTGAGAACCTGTTGTATTATAATAAAAAGCACCTTCACCTATCGCTGTATTAAAGCCGCCAGTTGTATTGCCCCTGCCGCTTCCTGTGCCAAAGAATGAGTTGTTATCGCCATCTGTGTTATATCTCCCGCTGTAGGCGCCGAAAAACGAATTAGCGCTACCGTTAGCGGTGACGTCATTCCCTGCATAGTAGCCAAAGAAGCTATTGTTAAAGCCAATTGATACTGTACCGGTTCCATAATTCGTATTGGTCTGTGAATAGGCGGAACAAACTATGCCCGTGATTAAATAGATAAATACCATTATTTTTTTCATAACCTAAATAATTTTTGATGTTACTGACTTAACCGAAATTTTTCCTTGCGAATTTTCTGCATCAACATACAACAGAAGTTGGATGACAATTTCTAAATGAAACTAGCGCGTTTATCCGAGAGAAATTTTTATGAATTCACCAAAGGGTATTTTGCGTTTGTAGAATACCGATGTGGATTGATACCCTGCAACTGATTGAAGTGTTGAGCGCTGGTCGCCCATTAAATGTAGATCGAATATCGAAGACTGGTAATAGGGACCAACCGCCTTCGTCATTTGGCGTGCAACATCATACTATTTATCATTATACGCAAGCCATTTTAGCAGATGACCTCATACAAATAGGAAAGTGGATGGGCTTCGTTATTTCATTTCTGTATTCGAGCATTCGATGCTTGCAGTTTGTCGATCGAGTTTTGATCTCATTTCCGGAAGCCGTAACATTATTTTACGCAACTATATTGGAGACTTATAAATATTATGAACTTAAAACTCGCAACTATACTTTTTCTCATTTCTACGTGTAATTGTCATTCCCAAAAAATCGCTTCTACACTTAAAACGACCGAAGCGGGTTTTCAGCAAAATTCAAAAAATCCGTTTAAAAAATTTATTGGAGAATGGACCTTAAAAGATGATAATTGGTCGCAAAACTGGGGACAAGGCATGGAGCATATAAAAATTCCAAATCATCATACAATCTGTAAGGAACTCAATACTGACAATAGCCTTCTTGCAGTAATTGATGGTACTCCACCTTACGGACATATTTTTTGGTCTTACAATCCCGTCAAAAAGGAGGTACACCATTTATCAAGTTTTGGTACATCAAGAAGCGGAGTTGGAAAAGGAGTTGTAAACGAAAACGGAGATGTTACATTAAAAGTATCATTTGAAGGAGAACCAGAAGGGACATACAGAATATACACTTACAAATGGATTTCCGATGATGAATATGAAATGAAATCCATACAGTATGACGACAAAGAGCAACCAACAGGAGGCTTTTATGGCGGAACTTTTATTAGGATAAAATAAACTAGAAAATGATTTGGTATAGCCTCAGTCCCGGAGACCGTGACTCATGAGGGAGAACAAAGTAATGCTAATATATAGCGCCCTTTGGCAGTTGCATTTTAAAACTCTCTGTTAAATCACTTCAATCCCTTCGAGAAAGTCTTCGTGGAAAACCAACGAAGAAATTTCAAAGCCTTTTAGAAGGATGCGTTTTTAACATTTATTCGTTTCGAAGACATTCAGAAGGATTGGTTCGCGCGGCCTTTATGGTTTGCAAGCTCACGGTAATCCAGGCAATCAGCAGGGCTGCGAACCCTGCTCCAATAAAGAACCACCATTCCAGGTCGACCCGGTACGCGAAGCTTTCCAGCCACATCAATCCTACCAGGTAACTGACGGGCAACGCAACGACTATTGCGATCAAAACCATCTTCGTAAAATCTCCAGACAAAAGTCTCACAATTCCAAAGCTTGTTGCTCCCAATATTTTGCGTATGCCTATTTCCTTCACCCTTCTTTCAGCTGTAAATGCAGCCAATCCGAACAAACCCAGGCATGAGATCAGGATGGCGATGCCAGCAAAGTATCGGGATAAAATGCTTACACGTTGCTCAGCAGCATAAAGCGACTGGTATTGTGCGTCCAGAAATCTATATTCGAATGGCAGGCCCGGACTGAATTTATGATAGAGCTTTTCCAATTGTTCAAGTGAAGCCTGTTCCGTGCCGCCTTTGATTTTTACGATCGCATTGGGTAGCTCCGCGATGACCTGGAAAAAGCAAGGCTGTATATCTTTGTAAAGTGACTCGAAATTGAAATCTCTGACTACGCCAACGATCTGCCTCTCTTCCCCCCAAAGCTTGACGGTTTTTCCAACCGGGTCCTCAATGCCCATTTTGCGGATAGCGTCTTCGTTAAATATGATCTGCCGCTCAGGCGCGATATCCCTGGAGAAGGTTTTGCCTTCTGCCATTTCAATACCAAGGGTTTCAATAAAATCAAAACCAACTTCCAGGTTGGCAAAATTCATTTCAAAGTTGGCATCTTTTCCTTCCCAATGAACATCCCCCGTGCCCCCATGGTCGCCTAGCAGATTGTGATAATAGCAGGAAGTATTGATCACACCTGGAATCTTTCCTATCTCCGACAGGAGAGGAAGCAAGCTTCCTTCGCCATTCCATTCCATTTCAAAAGACACAATGTTATCCCGGTTGTAGCCCAGATTTTTCGATTGTATGAATTGAATTTGTTTATACACCACCAAAACGGATGCGATCAGAATGATGGAAAGGGTGAACTGAAAAATCACGAGTCCTTTTCGCATCCACACCTCGCCAATTGACGTTTCCAGTTTTCCTTTCAGTACGGCCACAGGATTGAAACCCGACAGGTACAATGCCGGATAGCTGCCCGACATAAGCCCCGTTATAAGGACTATACCAAGCAGGGAAAGCACCATGGTTTGATCCAGTCGAAAGAAAAGGTGCTTAGCTGTAACGTTGTTGAATGCCGGCAATAAAAGCATAACCATGGCAACGGAAACCACCAACGACAAGAAAGTCACAAACATGGCTTCTCCCAAGTACTGATAAACAAGAGCTTTTCGTCCGGCGCCAACGGCTTTCTTTATGCCAATCTCCTTTAACCTTCGCGAAGCGCGTGCTGTGGATAAATTCATGAAGTTGATGCAGGCAATTGCAAGTATAAAAATGGCAATGACCGAAAACAGTCTTACATATTGAATTCTGCCTCCGCCGTATCCACCGCGTTCCAATTGATAATGGCCATATAGATACTTGGAAGAATATTGTTGTGCAGCAAAAGTGCCTTCTTCAGAGTTTTGTGTCTTTTGTCTTTTCAATTCTCTGATCTTGGCGTTGAATGCATTCAGGTCTGTTCCCTTCTTTAAGATCACGTACGTGCAGGGATCACTGTTTGCCCAAGACTGCAGGCTGGGTCGTTTTTCCAGGAACAATTCATAATTGAACACAACATCAAACTTGGCCGTCGAATTAGAGGGAACATCTTTAAATACCCCTGTAACAAAATATTCTCCACTGATTCCTTCGAGGTGGCTCCATTGAATGTTCTTTCCGATAAGACCCGTTGTGGTTTGAAACAGCCGCATGCACAACGACTCTGATAACAGGATAGCCTGTTTATTTAAAAGCACTTCATTTTTATTTCCGTCCACCAACGGATATGTAAAGACATCGAAAAAATCTTTGCTGACGTACTGGGGTGCTACCTTGAAACGCGTATCACCAGCAGAGATGGTTCCCCGGCTAGGAAACCAATACGACGGAACAATCGCCGCAGCAAGCTCCACCTCCGGCATTTCTTCGACCAATGTTTTTGCGAGAGGCCCCGGTGTATATTCAATGGTTTCAGAATTACTACCGGCGCCCAGATTTTGAAATACCTGGAATAACTGCGCATCCTTTTCATGAAACTTGTCCATGCTCAATTCGTCCATCACCCATAGGTAGATTAGCAACGTACAGGCTAATCCGGAAGAAAGACCAATGAGGTTAATGAAGAATGAACTTTTATACCGCAAGAAGGTTCTATACGTGATCAGGAGATTATGACGGAACATAATGGTAGGATTAGCCGGATAATTTATTTTGAGAAACCGGAAAAATTCCGGCCTGAAATATTTAAGAACACGCCATGTGAATTTCCTTTTCGCCCGGGACGGAGATTCTTCGTATTGCTTTTCGAAAAGTTCAACAAGGTCTCCCTCTATCTCCTCAAGATAATCCTCCCGGCAAAACCATCGCAGGAATTTCAAGGCTCGTTTTGGAGGAGGCACTTTCATAAGCCGAACGACATTTTGGGTATCTGCTTGTAAATGCTAACCCTTAAAGAATATTGGATATCCAGCATTCTTTTCCCCAGTGCGGTGATAACGTAAAATTTCTTTCGCCTGCCACCACGATCCTCTGTAATTCCGCCAAACCTAGATTTTACAAAGCCTTTGTCTTCCATGCGTTTTAAGGCTACGTGAACGGCGCTGACGTTCACTTTCTTTTCCGTTTTCTCTTCCAGGTTTTCGAGTATGGCTACACCATAGGCTTCGTCATGCAGGGCAGCTACCGTGAGCAGCACCAGTTCTTCAAATTCACCGAGGGAATGTTGTTTCATGATTTACGAATTGTTTTTAATAGACATAAGCATCTTACGCTTGTTCTCTCGCCTTTCGCAAAACGCAGTGCTTGGAGATTAATCCAGTTACTAATTATTCAACAAACGTGAATATAATACATTAGTTTCACTTTTGTTAAGTAAATATTGGGGAGTCTTCACCCACTGGTGTCGTGTCAACTTAATAATGTAGTGTTTCCGAAGCTATCGATACCGTTAATAGTAAATGGAATAAGCTGACTGAAAGAATTCTTTTCATAACGAATGAACTAGAAGGAATCTGTTTATCTGATGAGAATAAGTATGACACTGAGCTATAACAAAAGATGCCGGAGAGATTCCTCCGGCATCTTTCATTGAGCCCGCGTGTTTAGTGCGTGCTTAAGAAAATTAATTCCAACTATCAACGACAGACCCAAATTCCTTGTTAGTATCTAATTCTTTCTGAGGGATCGGGAATAGATAATGTTTATCCTGAACATTCTGAGTGCCAAACATGGCCTGTAATTCGATATTCATTGTCTCTTCGAGGATACCCCAGCGTTTAATATCGTTGTACCGGTGCATTTCACCCATAAGTTCAAGTTGCCTGTCGCGTTTCAGCAATTCAATAGCCTGATCCTGAGTATATGAATTAACATATGGAAATGCGCCTATGCGGGTTCGCACCTGGTTGATAAAACCAACACCTTCGTCTACTAGGCCTTGTTGTATAAGACTTTCTGCCCGCATCAGCAATACATCAGCATAGCGCATTAGTCGAATATTATTGCCGGTCTGAATATTGTCTTCATTGGGTTTGTTTTCTTTATTTGTAACTTTTCTGTACCAGTATCCAAGGGTTGCAAAATCAAAATGTTTAGCTCCACCCGTACAGTTGTTACAATAATCCTGATCACCAATGGTGCCGCCATAAAAGGTCAGTGGAGCACGGGGATCTACATAAGGAACACCCAATTCATCATTATATTGAAAATCTGCTACACGACGTGGCTGAAAGGCCCAGTTGGCCCAGTCTGTCCAGCTGTATAATTGGGCATGACCGTTTTGCCTTCCAGGGTTACCTTCTTCTTCCGGGTCACCAAACATTGAAGAACCCTGATTGGTGCCAGCTGTATTTTGGCATTGAATTTCGAAAACACTTTCCTGGTTATTTTCGTTGGTCTCCCCAAAATTATCATCCCATTGACTACCCGGGAGCAAACTGTATTTCCCATCCAATTTCGCAAACTCAGCCGCAGCCTCAGCATATCTTTCGTTGTATAAATATAACTTACCGAGGAAGCCTGTAGCGGCTCCGTTGGTAGCCCTCCCAAGGTAGGCAGCATCCCATGTCTCAGGCAATAAGATCTGTGCGTCTTTAAAATCGGCTTCAGCCTGCGCCCAAATATCTGCAACCGGAGATCTAGCCAAATCTCCATTACCTTCCACAACATATGAAGTTCTCAGGGGCACACTCCCCCAGTGAAAAGCCAGCTGGCTATAAGCCCAGCCGCGCAGAAAATGAGCATCACCAAGCGAACGGGACACAATTGGGTCATCGCCATTTGCGTCGATATATATTGCTCCCCTGTCAAGAACCAAATTGGAACGCATGATCATTCTATATAACAACTTCCAAAACCTCTCAACTTCGACAAGCGAATTGGTATGCTCGTAACGCAGTACAGACTGAATACCAGTTTCGCCGGCCGAACTCGGTCTGCCATCAAATTCGTTTGCTAACCCGTCAAATACTTCCGGCAGTTGCCATGTAAAGGCGTTGTTATGAAAAAAAGAGGAATATATGGCAAACGCTCCTTGTTCAATCTCTTCGGGGGTTTTGAAAAAAGTTTCCTCAGTTTTGGCATTGGGATCAGAATAATCCATGATCTCATCATTGCAGGACCCTATAATCAGTATGCTGATTAATAGTGCGCCGCCTTTTAGGTAATTAAATGTTTTCACAAATATTTTTTTTAAAGATTATTAGAGACCAAATTGAAAACCGACTATCAGTGTTTTAGGGGCCGGCCAAGAATTGCCACCATCTCTTCCTCTTTCTAGATTTTCACCCCCTACCTCCGGATCATATCCATAATCCCACTTACTGAATGTAAAGAAGTTGGAAGCGCTGGCATAGATTCTTAAATTGTCAAAACCCGTCCTTCTGGAAAGGGCATTAGAAAGTGAATAACCTAAGGATAACTGTCCTACTCTCAGGTAATTTCCACTAACCATTTTCAGATTCGAAGTCCTGTTATTTTGCGCAGGATCGCCAAGTATGGCTCTGGGCACGATACCATTTCCCGGGTTGGCTTCACTTTGCCAACGGTCGAGTACGTAGGTAAACTGGTTCACTACTTCTGCCATTCCACGATATCTTTGATAATTGCCATCATAAATTTCTGATCCGGCCTGCCCTTTCAGAAGAGCAAAAAAGTCAAACCCTTTAAACTCCAGATTGAGGCTTATTCCGAAAATATTGGTAGGATGAGGACTTCCCAGATTTGTACGATCAGCATTGTCAACACGACCATCACCGTTTACGTCAACAAACCGTACATCGCCCGGGCGTGTTGTATTCAATTGGAAATGGGAAAAACCTTTTTCCTGAGCGGCCGCATTGGCTACATCAAGTTCGCTCTGGCTCATAAATATGCCGTCAGCTATATGACCATAAAAATATCCAACCGGGTTGCCGATGTCTGTTCGGTTAATACCATCTATAAATGTACCATCGCCAAGAGACGTTACCTTGTTAGTTTGATGGGTATAATTAGCATTTACAGAATAGCCCAACTCTCCTATTTTTGATCTGTAACCCGCCACAAGTTCTATCCCTTTGTTCTCGAGACTGGCTGCATTAACGATAGCGCTACCGTCGCCGCCTGTATTGCCATACCCCAGTGAAATAGCCCTGGGAACTGTATGCAAAATATCGCGGGTTTCTTTGTCAAAATATTCAACGGAAAAAGTAAATTTATTCTGAAGAAATGCTGTCTCTACGGCAATTGATTTTGATTCTACGGTCTCCCATTTAATATTATTTGATGAACTATTTAGTATTGTGGCCCCATTATATCGTGTCCCATCAGCTCCAAATATGGCATAGACGTTCCGGTTATATACCTTAGATTGATACATGAAATCGCCAATGGCATCACTACCAGATAAGCCCCACGAGCCGCGCAGTTTTAACTGGTCAAAGAGATTAAGATTTTGAATAAAATCCTCTTCATGTAGTTTCCACGCTCCCGCAAGGGAATAGAAGGTACCCCAGCGATTGTTAGGATTGAATTTCGGAGACCCGTCACTACGCAGGTTTAGTGTTAGTAAATATTTATTATTAAACTGGTAGTTAACTCGACCAAAATAGGACAGGTACGCATACTTCGATACTTCATCATGAGTAATATAATTAGTAGGTGCAGTCAACACATTATGTACTGCTAAATCCAAGTCCCGGCCTTCGATACCGATATCGCCATTCCTAGCTCCATTCTGCCATGTATTTCCTATCATAGCGGAGAACTCATGTATGCCAACCGTACGCTGATAGGTTATATATTGTTCAATCAATGGAGCAAAGAAATAATAAGATGTTTTGTTTAATAACGTTGGAAGTATCCCTGCTTGAGCATCTGCTCCTGTATAGGATTCACGGGCGAATTCTGTGTTTCCAAACTTACCACTGACGCCAGCTTGAATTCTATATGTTAGTCCTTTAAGGGGTTCAACTTCGGCCCAAAGCGCGGCTTGATAGTCAAGATTTCTTCTCTTGGTACTATTGTGTTCTGGCACAACTAAACTATTGGACATCATCAACAAATCAATATTCCGGTCTGAAACAGTAAAGTCTCCGTTTTCATCTCTCACCGGAAAATAACTTGGGTTGGTTATAACCCAATCGAGGTTCCCTGGATTATCATTCCCCCAACTCCTGCTGGAATTATTGTTATAGGCAAAGCCAAAGTTATTACCCACTCTCAGCCACTTCTTTATGTTAAAGTTATTTTTGCTGCGCAAATAAAAATTGTCATCAGCCCTGCCCCCGACTGTAGGGTTTGCAGTACGTCTGAACCCCATGCCTACAAAATAGGTGGCTTTATCAGACCCGCCTGAAAAATCAACATTTAATTCACGGATTTTATTCGTTTTGAAAACTTCATCCTGCCAATCAGTTCTGTCGATACGTGTTTCACCTGACAGTAATTTGGCAGTAGGTGTAACTCCTGAATTGCTTAACAGGTTGAGCGTAAAATCTGTGTACTGATTAGCATTCAATACATCCAATTTCTTTGGAACCATTGCAACACCTTCATAATATCTGAGATTGAGTTTCGTAGGGCCGGGTTTTCCCGATACTGTAGTAACTAATATTACTCCATTGCCTCCGCGTGAACCATAAATTGCCGTAGCGGAAGCATCCTTGAGAATTTCAATATTCGCAATATCATTAGGATTAACTGTTTCCAGGTTGCCTCCTATGAAGCCATCGATAACAACAAGTGGGTCCGTGTTATTAAATGATGTGACGCCGCGTATCCGGATTTTGCCCTGCGAAACATCAACACCAGCCGCTTGTCCCTGAATCAGTTGAGCAATGCTTGATGCCTGCCGATCACCGAGATTCTTCTTACTGACGGATGATACTGCACCGGTAACGTCGCTTTTTTTAACTGATCCATAACCAACCACCACAACTTCATCAAGAGTTTCCGAATCCGGTTGAAGCGAGACATTGACAGTAGTTTGATTCCCTACACTCAGCTCGACAGTTTCATAACCGACAAATGAAAAAACTAAAACTGCCGAAACATCCGGGACGCTAATTTTAAATACTCCCATGGGATCCGTGGTGGTGCCAAGGGTAGTTCCCTTCAAAAGAACATTAACCCCAGGAAGCGGTTCATTGACCTCATCGGTAACAATTCCACTGATGGTTACATCGGGCGATTCCACGGCATCATTACCGGTAGGTTCTGACGGAATTAATAAAGGAGATTCCAAGGGATCGTTCTCATTTTCAGTAGGCTGAATCACTTCCGACGTTAATAGTAATTTCTTCTTCAGAATGATGTGCTCTCCCGATAAGGCATAGGAAATTTCTTTACCCAATAGAAGTTGCAGCGCTTCATCCATATTTCCATGAAAATTCAGAGTAACTCTGCGTTTCGTATTGAACTGATCACCGCTGTAAAAGAATTTATACTCGCTTTGTTTTTCGAGTACATTTAGAGCCTGACTGACGGTTGCACGTTCCAACATAATTGACACTTTCACATTTTTAAGTGTCTCTTCTGCTTGCAATGGAAACGCATACAAACTCGTCAATAGTAAAAATATCATAGAAACACGGGTTTCATTTATGCGAAGCATTGCCTTCAAAGACAGGGCGCATTGTAAAAATTTGGTCATACCTTTTTGGGTTTTTGTTGTACAATTAAACCTGTGAATGAGTGTTAAAAAGTCTTTCGCGAGATGGCAGATAACAATCATCCGAGAGCCGGAGGGCTATCGATGTTTTTGAAATACTCCTGTAACAGTTCAATTTATTCTGAAGCTTTATTTTCCATAACCTTCCGGACGAGAAATTCTACATCGTTTTTATTGGCCATGGTCTCAGCTCTTAGGTATAATATCCCCCGTTGTGAAAAAAGTCATGCTGACGAAGACTTTATTTTTCAAATAATTTTTTAAAACCCATTTTTACTCCCCTTCGGAGTCACCGGTCTCCGGGACTCCGAGGATTCGAGGCACACACTTTCAGCGCACTTTGTTATTTAAACAAATCCTTATAATGAGTAATCTCAACTTCACTGGTTATGCCAAGTTCATAAAACGCTGCGCTTGAGTGAGGATACTGCGTAAAGTCTTCCACTAAATTCCATTTCCCACTTACGGGGTTATGATGAATGTAATCCAGTT
>CAZAHL010000015.1:0-46066 GCA_964484845.1 uncultured Chryseolinea sp.
ATAGTCTGGGGATTGCTTCGTCAGCACGCGAAGCGCGTGGCTTCCTTACAATGATGTACCTCCACGCTCCGTCATGCGAAGTTTTTAGGCAAATCTGAAACCTGTAGGTTTCCCAGACGACATGGTGAGGAAATAATGTCCGATTAAAGAACCCGCTGAATATCTGCGCCTAGCTCTTTCAAGCGCGCATCGATATTTTGATATCCGCGGTCGATCTGATCGATGTTGGAGATTTCGCTTGTGCCACTGGCGGATAAGGCCGCAATTAACAACGCAACCCCTGCACGTATGTCGGGGGAAGACATTTTAATACCTTTCAATTGCTGTTTTCTGTCCAGACCGATAACGGTGGCACGGTGAGGATCACACAGAATTATTTGTGCGCCCATGTCAATTAATTTATCAACAAAGAATAAACGGCTTTCAAACATTTTTTGATGGATGAGAACGGTGCCTTTTGCTTGCGTTGCGATAACCAACACGATACTAATTAAATCGGGTGTAAAGCCGGGCCACGGTGCATCCGAAACGGTTAGGATAGAACCATCGATAAATGTTTCTATCTCGTATCGTTCCTGTGATGGAATAAAAATATCATCGCCTCTGAATTCCAGTTTAATACCCAGTCTCTTGAAAGTATCAGGGATGATGCCAAGCATATCAAGGCGGCAATTCTTAATGGTAATTTCAGATTGGGTCATGGCAGCCAAGCCAATAAAACTTCCAATCTCAATCATATCCGGAAGAAGCGTGTGTTCAGTGCCACCGAGTTTGCTCACGCCTTCAATGGTTAACAAATTAGAACCGATGCCGCTGATCTTTGCACCCATGCGATTCAGCATCATGCAAAGCTGCTGAAGGTATGGCTCACAGGCTGCATAGTAAATGGTCGTTGTTCCTTTAGCAAGGACAGCCGCCATCACAATATTCGCTGTGCCGGTTACGGAGGCTTCGTCGAGAAGCATGTAACAGCCTTTTAATTCTGAAGCATCGATTGTAAAAAGATGTTCTTCCGAATCGAAGTTGAATTTTGCACCCAATTTTTGAAATCCTAGAAAATGCGTATCCAGCCTGCGTCTTCCAATTTTATCTCCGCCAGGTTTCGGCATCGTAGCTTTTCCAAAGCGGGCCAGAATCGGCCCAAGTAACATAACAGATCCGCGCAACGCTGCTGCCTTCTTTCTATATTCTTCAGTTTCTAAATATTTAATATTGATAGTGGAAGCTGTGAACCGGTATGACTCCGCACCTAGTTTTTCAACTTTACAACCCATCGCTCCAATTAACTCGATGAGCTTATTGACATCGACAATGTTAGGTACATTATTTACCGTTACAGGTTCGGCTGATAGAAGCGTGGCGCTCACTATTTGTAATGCTTCATTTTTTGCGCCTTGCGGAATAATTTCTCCTTTTAGTTTTTTTCCTCCGCGTATTTTGAAAATGCTCATCGATAGGGGTTAGATTAAGCTGCTAGCTTCTAGTTGCGAGCTGAGAGCAGTCCTGATAAAAAATAAATGTTTTTGCTCATAGCTATAAGCTCATAGCCTCGAAGCTAACTTACTGGTCTCTTCTTCTTCGGAAGTTACTTCCTCCGCCTTTATTATTTTTATTAAAAGGACGATGTCCTCCTCCTCCTTGATGACGTGGCTGCTGACTACCTCCACCATTTCCAGTCGGTCTTACTTTCTTACGTTCCTTATATAATTTTTCAAACAGATTGTCTTCACGCACTTTTTCAATGGTCATATTCAATGCACCGCCGGACATGGCCTGGATATCTCGTAGAATTACGGAATCATCCAACGTTTCTTTATTCCAGTTGCCATAGAACGTTTTCATCAACTTGCCAAGATAAATGATTGATTCTTCACGTTCCTGAGGGTCGTCTTTTTTCAACGCTTCTTTCACAAGCTTTTCAATGTTCTTTCCATAATGTCTGAAGCGTACATCGTTTTTAGGATACAACATCTTCATCGGTTTCTTGAACAGGATTTCAGGTTCGGGAACGGGGTAAGGGCTGTTCACGTCTAGGTTAAAATCGGCTATAATGTATAGATCATCCCAAAGCCGTTGAGGATTGTCTGGCTGATCTTTTATGCTTGGGGTCAATTGCTTAATCAGGTCGATAAGCGTGTATGCTAATTCCGTGCGTTTATCTTTATCGGATATCGATCGAAGATATTCTACTAACTTTTGAACATTGCGACCGTATTCTTTCAGAATAATATGTGGGCGCTCTGAATTGTATTCTCCTATTATCATGGATTTTGATTTCTATTGTTTGTTTGAACTGGGGAAGGTAGAAGATCTGTGCTACCTCGATTGTACCTAACCTTAATTATGGATTCTAAGTTTAGCAAAGCTAAGCAATAACGTCTTCTCTCCAAAATCATCAAATTTAATCTTTGCCTTTCGGTCCGCACCGCTAAAATCCATCTGTACGACCATGCCAAAGCCGAATTTGGGGTGTTCAACCTTCATTCCCTCTTGCAAGGATGCAGTATCACTCGGTACGAAATCCGTTGGCGCTCGGTAAGCGGTAACTTTACTGGGAGGTGCTGCACTAACAGACTTCCGCATGCCATTTACCAATGTTTTTGCGTATTCGCTGCTTGGGGGTAACGATTCCAGGCCGGCGAACTTACTGCTTATTTTGATGAATGATTGATCGACATCATCCAGAAAACGGCTGGGTTCGCAATTTTTGAGACGACCAAAACGATACCGCGTAAGCGCATATGATAAAAAGAGCCTTTTTTTCGCCCGGGTAATAGCAACGTAGAACAACCTTCTTTCTTCTTCCAGATCTGCCCGGCTGCTCAACATCATTTGGGAAGGAAAAAGATCCTCCTCAAGCCCCACGATGTAGACGTTACTGAACTCCAATCCTTTTGCCATGTGGATGGTCATCAACGTTACTTTTTCAGGGTCTTTATCTTTGTCTTCGTCCTGACCGGTTACGAGCGAAACTTCCTGTAAAAATGAACCTAAACTCTTTTCCTGCCGCTCGGGATCCATTACAAATTCTTTGATGGCATTGAGCAACTCCTGGACGTTTTCGTAACGACTCAGTCCCTCCACGGTTTTGTCTTCGTAAAGTTCTCGAAGCAAGCCTGATCCTTTTGCTATTTCGAAGGCTGCGTCATAAGCATCTTTTCGTTCCACCTCTACTCCGAAGCGTTTGATCATGGATACAAAATCATCAATCGGTGTGGCTGCACGGCCCCCAATAAAGGAATTGGCTTTTTGCAATACTTCCCAGATAGAGATGTCATGATCGTTTGCGGCGACTACAATTTTATCCACCGTAGAATCACCGATGCCCCGCTTGGGCAAATTGATAATTCTCCGGAAGGAAGCCTCATCCTGCTGGTTGATGGAATAGCGCATATAAGCGAGGAGGTCTTTGATTTCTTTCCGTTGATAGAAAGACAAACCACCCACCACTTTATATTTAATATTCATGCGCCGCAACGCTTCTTCAATCGCCCGCGATTGACTGTTTGTGCGATATAAAATAACGAAGTCGCTGAATTTTAACTGGTGCTGCATCTTCTCCTGAAAAATAGAAGTAGCAATGAGTCTTCCTTCTTCATTATCGGAAACAGCTTTGATCAACTCTATCAGTGACCCATCTTCATTAGCGGTCCATACATTTTTAGGAAGCTGGGCACGATTCTTTTTTATTACCGAGTTGGCAGCGTTTACAATGTTTTGCGTAGAGCGATAATTTTGTTCTAGCTTAATGATTTTCAAGTCCGGATAATCTCGTTCAAAATTTAAAATGTTGGTGATATCCGCTCCGCGAAAGGCATAAATACTTTGCGCATCATCGCCTACCACACAAATATTTTGATGTACAGCCGCCAGCTTTCGAATAATAAAATACTGGCAAAGGTTTGTATCCTGAAACTCGTCAACCAGGATGTACTGGATACGATGCTGGTATTTATTTAATACCTCAAGATGCTCCTTGAACAGTTTATCTGTATTAAATAACAGATCGTCAAAATCCATAGCGCCGGCTTTAAAGCAACGCAGCGCATAGGTCTTATAGATCTTTCCTACTTCAGGCCGAAGATTGGCTGTATCATCTCCCACTAATTGTGCATTGGCCAAATAATCCTGCCAGCTTATTAAACTGTTCTTGGCAGCTGAAATGCGATTGAATACTGTGCTGACTTTGTAAGCCTGGTCATCCAGACCTAATTCTTTTATAATGTTTTTGACCAATGTTTTTGAGTCATCGGTATCATAGATCGTAAAATTATTAGGATAGCCAAGATGATGTGCTTCAGCTCTTAAAATACGTGCAAAAACAGAGTGAAATGTTCCCATCCAAAGATTGCGGGCATCATGACCGACTACAGTTTCAATTCGTTCGCGCATCTCTTTCGCTGCCTTGTTCGTGAAGGTCAGCGACATAATGTTGAACGGATCAACACCTTTGCCCATCAGATGGGCAATACGGTAGGTTAAAACCCTGGTCTTTCCTGATCCTGCGCCGGCAATCAGCATGCATGGCCCCTCCGTGTTAACAACTCCCTCGTGCTGGGGCTCATTCAAACTCTCTAAATAATTCATCATATCAGCGTGCAAGTTAGAGCACAGATGTTTTTCATTGCTAGATTACAAAAAAAAATTGTTGGATTTTCTGACTTTTGTGCGACAGATCGTCATATGCTGTTTCAGGTAACGAGTTTCTGGTTCGCATAATTCATTCACGGCAAAAGTTTTATGCGCCACAATAGACATTGATACTTTATCAGTGGATTTTAACGATGAATTCTGAAAAAAAATTCACTCCGTTTTCGGATACCAGTTTCGTAACCTCACGTCAATAGACGTATTTCCATTCTGAACCAATTTTTTAAATGCTTCCGTGTCGCTTTCGCGATAATGAAAAGGATAAACGATTTTTGGTTTAAATTCCAGAACTGCGCTGGCGGCCTGATTGATATCCATGGTTGGGCCATTCATACAAATAAATGCGACATCGATATTTTTAAGTGCTCTCATTTCCGGGATATCTTCTGTATCGCCACAGACATAAACACGTTTCCCGCCGATATTCAAAACATATCCATTACCACGACCTTTCGGATGTCTTGAATCGGCGGTTTCAGGAAGATTGTACATTGGAATCGCCTCTATTTCAATTCCCTGCTGATTCTTTTTTTCTCCATTGTTAATAGTGATCAATTGCTTTTTTAATTCTTCCGGAAGCTGATCCGCCACCGCCTTTGGAACTACCATGGTTGCTTTCGAAGTCTCAATGCCCTTAAGCGTCTCAATGCTCATGTGATCTCCATGAATATCGGTTATCAGGATCAAATCAGGAGGTGCTATTCCTTCGAACGCTTTTGCACCGCCATATGGGTCCACATAAATAATCTTACCATTCCAGGTTAAGACCAGAGATCCATGTTGCACCGGTTGAATGAATAAAGCACCCTTGTCTGTTTTGATCTCATCTGGCTTCGGTCGTTGAGCAAAGATGATCTGTGACGCTAAGCTTAGAACGGCAATTGAGATAACTTTTAGCAGGGTCGAAATTCTTGTATTATTCATGACTAGCTTTTTTTCTTTCTAAATCACCAAAAATTAAACAATCAGAACCATTCGAGCAATATATCGTACCTCGCACTTCGTAATTCGTATTTTATACCCTTACCTTTGCCCTCATGATTAAAATTGGTGAAGTCCTTGTATCCGATGATATTCGCGACAAAGAATTTGTTTGCAATCTGGAAAAATGTAAAGGAGCTTGTTGTGTGGAAGGTGATTTCGGCGCCCCTTTGTTGGAAGAAGAACTAGCCATCCTGGAAGACATCTATCCTCAAATAAAAAAATACCTAACACCGAGGGGTATTGAAGAAATAGAAAAACAGGGAAAACACGTTGTTGATGATGATGGCGATCTTTGCACCCCCGTTATTGGAGGCCGCGAATGTGTTTATGCTGTTTATGACAAAAAAGGAATTCTAAAATGTGGCATTGAGGCTGCGTATAACGATGGCGCAATAGGGTGGAAGAAACCGATTTCGTGTCATTTATATCCAATCCGAATTACAAAGAAGAAAAACTTTGAAGCCGTAAATTATCACAAATGGCATATCTGTACTCCCGCTTGTGCATTGGGGAAAGAACTCCAGGTACCTGTCTATAAGTTCCTAAAAGATCCGTTGATTCGTAAATACGGAAATGAGTGGTACGAGGAGTTGGTTCATGTCATTGAAACGACTCCGAAAAAGCAGAAGTAAATTCAAAGTTTCGGAGCCACCCATAGGAATCCAGCCGAAATCAAAAATAATAAGTAAAATAACATCGGTGGAATGTCTTTCCATATTAGCGCTTTGTCCTTAGAAGTTTTTGAAGAGTCGTTTTTCCAAATTCTATTTGTTTCTATTTGGTTGGCAATTGATAATGATCGTAAGTTTTCTTTCTGTGAGATGTAATATGACAATGAAGCTCCATTCTCAGTTTGTAGTGTATGCCATCCTTTAGAGGCTCCCCAGATTCTACCATGCCATACGTTATCGACAACGACATCCTCTCTTAAAGGTATTTGTACACTGTCATCACGCATTCCTGGATTATCATTCGAAGAAATGATTTGGATATCGATCGGTTCATTTTCATACCATGGAAAAGGAGTAACAATTTTGATTTTTGAATTTAGAGGCTGAGGTTTTGATATCTGTTCAATCAGGGGAGTCCATATTTCGGAATATGCAGATGAATCACCAGATAAAGTTAGGCGGTATGTTTCCTGCAAAAATTGAAAGCCAATCTTTCCTGCTCCATCAAACGTATATCCTGACAGAATTCCGCTTTTGTTTTTTTGTACCGGTGTTATTGAAGAATTAAATACTACGCGCAGTGCACGCGCTGGTGAGGTAATGATTTCTGATCCAACCTTTAACACGGTTGTATCCTTTTTTACTGATACAGTTTTGAAAGGGGCAAAGATGTCTAACCTTTTATTTTGAAAGGCGCTCGACATATTTAACAATCCTAAACCCGATTGAATAGAGTTTTTAATAACATCTCTTTCAGAGGAGGACAATGCGTCCAACGCTTCGTGATCTGTGATGAGAAGATCAAAACCAGCTAGAGCTTCAGTTGTCAGGATGTTTATTTGGATCGGATCATGATTTAAATACTCATGTCTAAAATTATTTTTTGAAACTTGATAGCGCAGCACCACGCGGTGTTTTTTTTTGCCTAGAAGATTCTTAAGGTATCGAATTTCGAACGTTGGGTAGTGTTGAAGGAAAAGAATGTTCAAGCTTCGGGCTGGTTCAACATGAATTGGAAGAGTTTCCCGAATCTCGGTTGCGCCTCCTCTTATTGTTAGCTGGTATAAAAGGTTTCCGGACTGTTTCGGTACAAATGAAAATTTAAAATTGTTCAAGCCCTTATTTTGCAATAGCACCGAATCTTCCTTGCCCCCAGGTCCACTTAGAAGAATTAATGAGCTATCGTTCGTGGTGTTGACCGTTCCCACTATTAGATTTTTTCTGTAAATAGTGGCAGGCGCCTCTGAATACAACGTGGTAATTCCCTGCGGGGATGATGCCGGAATAAAAACAAAATTCTTGCTGTTTAATAAATCCAACGCATGGGCTGGTAAGCCTTGTCCGACAACAAAAAGAATCTCTTTTCCATGTTCAGGCAAATCGTTCAATAAAAGTATTTGCGAGTTCTTATAGGGTTTTGAATGCTCAATATGCATTATTGTCAAATCCGGGTTGGATCGAAGGATGCTATCCACGTCTGTTTCAGAATATTCTGGTGTGAGCAATAGTATGGATGATGACTTAGCTTCCGAATACTTTGGTTGCAATAGAAAAGAGCTAACTGAAAGCATCATTAACAGCACGGCAAGGCATCGAAGGTGTTTAAAACGGTGAGTTAGTCGCCATTCCTTCCAAAAGAAATAAATAGTGAAAGGAATTAGCACCAGAATAATTAACCAAAGTGGAAAAATCGGATCGAAGCGCATATTAATTATTTATTTTCGATGCTTCGAGACTTTTTAGAAATTGCATGTCAAGTTCATGGTTGATTCCTGACTTAGCCTGGGGCGACATGGTTTCATGAGGAATTAAGTTCCAGAATGTAGATCGAATTAAAATCAAAGCGTTTAATCTTTCCTTTGTTTTTATTTCATCTTGCGTCAGCCTCTTTAGTAAGGACAAGCTTTCCAAGTAGCGGCCAGGTTGATTAATGGTAACGATGGCTAATTCCCGTCCGGCGTTTATGAAAATAGTTTTTATTTCAGTCGTCAATACAATCGAATCTTTTTGAACCAATTCTTCTATCAAAAGCAAAGCCTTCCGTATATCAGGGTACACCTCCGCTTTTTCTTCCTGACTTTTTAGGGTTGAATTTTTAATTTCGGACAAATCCGCTGTCAACCTTTTTTCTTCTTTTAAAGGGGGAGGATCAAATCCCGTGCGATGAACGTAAACTCTTGAATCCTGACTTATTTCTTTCAGCAACTTAAGAGCCTTGTATTGATAGGGCAGTGATTTTTCAGGTTGATACAGACGAAGGTACAACTCAGCATCCCACATAATCGTGACGGCAGCTTTCAACTTTGCTTTGATGGATTGTACGAAAAACGTCGCTTCTTCATCACCGTCATGTGCGTGAACAAACGCCTTCAGCGGGTCATCTTTTTGATTTGAAATTCCCTCGTCTGCATGATCATGTTCCTGAACGTCTACAGGTGTTTTTTTTTCTTTCACCAGGTTGTGCTCATTTTCTGTATCATGAGAATGACCGAATTTTTTTGTTACGTCTTCGTTTTCGTCGGTGTCTGTATTTGGGATTTCATGATGTGCCCCACTCCCGGATTCAAATTCTTCTCCTAAAAATTCTCCGTAACGCATCCTCAATATTTTTTGATCATAGCCTAGTTCATTGCTGCGCGCATTAAAATTTTGTTTTGTGATCCTTTTCTTTTCCCCAAGTAATTTTTCGCTGTCGATAATAATTTGCCTCTGACTTCTAAAGTATTCCGGCAAAAGATCCACTCCTAATCCTGCATCCACCGAGGTTATCTGAGAGGACGTATCCTGAAGTGCAATGAAATACGTCTCGGTACGGGTTCGATTTGCCTCTGGACTTTTGTTATCAATGGCTTCTATGTAAAAGTATAATTCGTCACCTGGTTGAAGCCCAAGTTTTAATAAATCGATGGTTTTATTTGCCTGTAATTTTTTACCACTAATTTTTTCAGGACGATCGAAAGCTAATTTCTCTTCCCGGAATTTTATGGCTTCGCCACTGCCTTTACTCACAGTTGCGATAACATATCCGGTACTCAGACCGTAATCGTCAGTCAAGGTTGATTTGAGTTCTACCTTCAAGTTGTCCGTGAATTTGAGATCGACAAACTGATTTAAATTTTCGACCGTTATGGCAGGAGGTTGATCTTTTATCGTTTCGATCTTATAATAATCAGAATAGTGCGTTATACTGTCTGCTGTAGTCCAGACAATTTGATAAAATCCAGATTCTTTGAAAGATCGAGTAACCTGAAATTCCCTACCTTCCTGAGGTATCAATTTGAGCGTGTCTTTTCCTGAAAATATAAACGACGGATGGATGGCTTCCCCCTCAAAAGTAATTTTCCATAGAACTTTTGAGCTTTCAGGAATTTTTAAATTAAGCCCACGGCTCGTGTAATTTCTAATTTCCGTGTAAGCTGGAGGCGAGATTGCGATAATAGCATTTTTGACAAATACCGGTAAAGACTTTTTGTCAATGCGATCGGTCATTGCAACGTTTTCCGGCTGTTGCAATTTACTCTCTTTACTTGGTGAAAAAGCCGTTAAGGCTGCGCTGATGATTGTACTCAAGACAAACACTCCTGCGGCTCGGCCAATGTGATGAGGCAGTTTTATTGTTGGGTAAATGGATTCAAACTGTCGAGTAATTTTTGCCTTTTGGAGTTGCTGAAGCGAGCTTAGGTTTTTATCTCCTTGAAGGAGAAGGTCCGCACTTTCTTCCAGCTGGGGGTAGGCGCGATTCATGTAGATCGCAAGATCTTCTTCTTTAATATTAAAGACCTGAAGTTTTTGAGCACCTACAATAAAAACACCTGCCGTAATGACTATTGCACAAATTAATGGGATGAGTGAGTGAGTCGGAAGGAATTGAAAAAGATAAAAGCAAACCACTCCCATAGCAAGGGACCATAAAAGAATCTCGATGCTTCGAAGGAGTTGGAATTTACGCTTCATGCGTAAAAAATGATATGGTGCTTTTCCCCGGCTCATTGATTCCTTTTGAAGACTAAAAATCGCTCAAGCATTAAAATCAAAAGGAATAGTATCACTATTAATTTTTTAGTAGATATCATTTCTGCAGTTGCTTTTAGTCCTGATGAAGTAGAATTCTTTTTATCCCACATTATTTGCTCGGGCAATCCCCGTTTGTCAAATGCATGTGTTCTTGTTTCCTGCCTTTCTTTTGGAAATAGGAGCAATGCGAGTTGAACAGTAAGGTTGTTCTGCAAAGCAACTTCTTCGTTTAGCCTTTTTGTAAAGATCCAGGCTGGATTACTTTGTTGAATATTCTTTGGCTGGATCAGGTTTCCACCTTTTTCCCTGTTTGTATTTTGAAAACTCAAGGTGTTACAATTAAAAGAAGGGATTGGCTTTGCTGATAGCCAAATAACCCAATCATTTTTACGCTTTGCTGCGGCTTCATCAATTCGTAAGGTGTCGAAATCAAACACATAGGGGCTAATTTCTTTAAGTGCTGTAAGCGCAGCCATGACCATCTTTTTGTCATACTGGAATTCCGGATCACTTAAGACCTTTATCGAAAGGGTATCTATTGTTTCAATTGGGATCGAGTCAAGGAATGCGGATTTGAAATAAGGTTGACTTTTATTGACGGCCACGTATTTAGATGTGAAAGCCGTTTCCGCTCCACTGCTTTTTCCCATGCGTACCAGAACTGAGTCGTTTGCCATTCTAACAGCTTGCAACGGAAACTCTACAGGATCGGGAGTTCCAGAAATCCATTGAACATTATCTGGCAACGCTTTTCGCAAGCCTCGAAAACCTACGGCATAGCTATACGAGAGCACCACGACTTCATCAAGGGGTTCCCTTTCTAGATCTTCGATCAGGTTCCAGTAATTGAGTGGGAACTCGTTCGTCATGCTGTCTTTTATATCTGGAAATCCCGCAGTCAGCAGTTTGATTTGAAATTTCTTTTGTCGAAGACTATCGATAACAGAGGAGAATTCTGGCTCACGATCGAGCCCGTTTTCAATAATAAGCCATCGCAGTCCTTTTTTTTTCATTCCTTCAAAATCTAATCCACTCAGAAGGAACACAAGAATAGTTATCAGGAAGCATCGTACGGCAAGCAGTACAATCTCATTTAATCGAAGACTTTTAAATTTCTTTGTATCGGTGTCTTCCAGGTGCCGGATGCTTCCAATCTTAATTGTCCTTCCTTGTTTGCGACTTAACAGATGAATTCCAATTGGAATCAATATTCCAGTAAGACCCCACAGCCATATTGGGTTTAGGAATTGCATTACCGGACGAGGGTTTTACGAATTTTTAAAAAATCCCTTAAGGTTTTTTCAAACGGATCACCCAGTTGTATAAGCTGATAGCTGATCTGTCGTTCATACATCCAAAGACGCGATTGCTGGATCCATTTCCGTAACCGTTCTAAGTATTGATTCCGTTGTGAGTTTGTATCCACCCGTCGAATCGTTTTCGTTTCCAGTTCTTCGAATGTAAACGAACCGTCATAATCCAATTCCATTTCATGTTGACCCATGATGTGGAATACGATGACTTCATTGCGCGGGGTCTTTAGCCGGGCAATGAAATCTAAAAGATCTTGTTCTTCGTCATATAGATCGGTAATAAAAATGATCATTTCCTTTCCGTGGTGATTGAACAAATGTTCCAAGGCTTTATTTTCCTTCCAGGTTCCCTCGCTTTTGACTAGGATCAATTCGTTTAAAAACCGCATGAACTGTTGTTGTTCAAACCGGGGCTGGACGACGTGGATGTGTTTATTGTTGACGGTGAAAAGTCCGAAGGTGTCACTTTGTTTTCTTGCTAAATATGCCAAGACAGCTGTAAGCACTTTACCATATTGCAGCTTGCTCAACTTGTTTTCGCTGTAGGCCATGGAATGACTGGCGTCAAGCATGAATTTAACCGTGATATTCGTTTCGATGTCTGCTTGCTTGATGTAATACCGTTCAGAGCGCGCGTACATTTTCCAATCTAGTTGTCGTAGATCATCTCCGGATTCGTAACTTCTATACTGACTAAATTCCTGCCCGGGACCTACTGCCTGACTTTTATTGCTTCCACTCATAAATCCCTCTACAACGATGCGCGCGATAAGTTCCAGCCCATTCACTGAGTTTAGCACTTCGGGTTTTAGAAGGTCTTTAATTTGTGCGTTCATTGGTTTAGTCGTCAGACCACTTGGAGTGGTCAGACGACTTTACGTTTTGATGAGGTTGCAATCTCCATTAGTTTTTCCGTCACCTGGTCAGGAGATATCCCTTCGGCTTCTGCTTTAAAGTTCATCAGTATCCGATGCCTTAACACGGGGAAAGCAACTTTTCGAATGTCGTCCAATGTTACGGCGAAATTGCCATGAAGGAGTGCGCGTGCCTTGGCGGTAAGGATCATCGCCTGGCCTGCCCGGGGTCCTGCGCCCCATCGAACCCAGTCGTTAACAAATTTACTTTCACTTTGACCCGGCCGCGTGCAACGAACGATGAAGCTTACGATATCAATTAGATCCCCATTTATATGAACTTCACGGACGAACTTTTGGGCTTCCAGAATTTTGTTTCCGTCAATAATCTTCTCAATGGATTGTGCATTCTTGCCGGTGGTAGTTTCAAGAATCTTTCGCTCCTCCTCAGCGGTTGGATAATCGATTTTTATGTAAAGTAAAAAGCGATCCAGCTGGGCTTCGGGTAAGGGAAACGTGCCGGCTTGCTCAATTGGGTTCTGAGTGGCAAGAATAAAAAAAGGTTTTTCTAATGGATAGGTGACACCTGCATAAGTGACAGCAAATTCCTGCATAGCCTCCAGCAATGCAGATTGAGTTTTTGGAGACGTACGATTAATCTCATCGGCCAAAATTATGTTGGCAAATACAGGGCCTTTGTTGAATTTAAAAAATCGTTTTCCGGTGGTGTGATCTTCTTCTAAAATTTCAGTTCCAATAATATCAGAAGGCATAAGATCTGGTGTAAACTGAATTCTTCGGAAACGAAGATCGATTGCTTCAGCAAGGGTGCGGATCATCAATGTTTTGGCAAGACCCGGAACGCCCTCTAGCAATGCATGACCACCCGCAAGAAACGTAATTAACAACTGGTCGATTGTTTCCTCCTGACCAACAATTACTTTTTTTAGTTCTTGCTTCAAGGCCGCAAGCTTTCCGATAATTTCTCTAACCGTTTCTTCTGTATTTTTAAGATCTTGTGTCATTTGTAGCAGCTGAAAAGTGCATAGTTATTTGGATGTTTTCATATTATATTAAAGCAAACTCCTATCAGTATAAAAAACTTGAATCAAAACCAGAAACTCAAAACTCAAAACTCGAAACCCTAAACTCCTAACTTTGCGACCCACAACTTCGAACCTCAAACCTCAAACTTGAACTTTCGTCATCTCATCATTGCGTACATGACAATATTTACACCGAACCTGGTGTTGTCAATTTTATAAAATCTTTTATTTCTAAAATCATAATCCCATTCGCAGCCATAATCTTTATTGCTGTATAAGACCCCGATCTTTCCATTGATTTCGATTGCTTTAAGGTAATCGTGAACAATGTCATCGCCCCATCCATTGAGTTCCTGAGATGTAGTAGGAGGGCCATCAAATGTAAAAAACATAGAGTAGATCGGATGGTTGTTCACAATCTTTTTCAATGACTTTGTGCCAAATATTTTTTCCATTTGAGATTCAAACGATTTAGCAAAAAGACCATCAATATCGTGATTGCAGTCGTCAACAAATATAAAGCCTCCATTGCGTACGTACTTTTCAAAATTTTCTTTTTCCCCTTGTGTGAACTCCACAAGTTTGTGACCGCTTAGGTAGCAGAATGGGCATCGGAAGATTTCTGAACTGCTCAAGGGTATAATATTTTCCTGTGTGTCTACCGGTATGGTGGTGTATTCGATCAATGAATTAAGAAGATTTGCTGGCATTCGCTGATCAACATCCCAGTCACCGGATTCGTATTGAAGTCGTGTAAAGAAAAATTTATTGACATTCACCATAGGAGTATATGCAATTTCCTTTTTATTAGTTCATAAGCAAGAAATTAATATACAGACGGAGGTTAAAATTACCATGGGAAGAACAGGCGTCGCAGTTTTATGATTTCGAAATCGTGTTAGGTCGAGGAATGATTTTCAGAACTACCTTAATTGTAGGGACTACTTTTAAATAAAAATCCCGGAGATTGTCCTTATCTATGCCCGCATCTATAGTTATTTTCCTATCTCATTTGTTAGCCCTGAAAGGGCGATATCATCAAGACAGGGTGAAGCCCTGTCTTTAGCTTAGGAGATGCTACTAAGCCTTGAAAGGGCGTAATAAGATGGACGTATGATAGTCTTATGGAATGTATTTAAAAGAATTTCTTGTTAAAGAAAGAGTGGTCTGCTTTTAACTATATCTCGCCCTTTCAGGGTTTAAGTCAACTCATCATTTCATAAACGCAGGGCTGCACCCTGCGTTTATGAAAACACCCTTTCAGGGTTACAGCTTTTCTAACATCTAAGGGTTAATTTTACTTTTGTGCATAGACAAGAGTTTCTCCGGGGTGCTTTTAGTCCTTCAAGATTCTAAACTGCGTCTGAGAGACTCGTAAAGGTAAAGTCACGTATCTTCATCGGAGGGAGCAGGTAATTTGCATTCGATTCCACACTAACCGTCCGCTCAACTTGACCCAACTCTTCCAAGTTGTTGAGCATGATTATCGGACTTTCATTGAAGCGAAAATTCTTTATTGGAAATTTGATCACACCATTTTCAATATAAAAAGTTCCATCGCGTGTTAATCCTGTCAGTAATAATGTTTGAGGATCAACGTTTCGGATATACCACAAGCGGGTCACTAAAATTCCTTTTTTCGTTCCTTTAATTAATTCGTCGAGTGACTTAGTGCCTCCTTCCATGATAACTCCGTTGGGAGCTGGTACAGCTTTCATCCCTTTTTTCTCGGCCCAGTATCGTGAGTATGTTAAGTTCTTAACAACGCCTTTTTCGATCCATATAGTCTTTTCCTGGGGCCTTCCATCGCCAGTCCAGGGACTCGTTGGCAAGTCAGGATGCTGTGGGTCGGAATAAAACGTAACGCGTTCGTCAACCAATTTTTCTCCCAGACTCGTTTTGCCTCCCGGTTTGCTTAAAAAACTTCTACCTTCATCTGCTTGTCGCGCATCGAGGCCAAAGAAAATATTTTCAAGCAATACAGCCGCCGCGGCAGGTTCCAGAATGACCGTGTATTTCCCGGGTTCAATTGCCTGAGCGGATGCTGATCTTAATCCTTTGTCTGCAGCAATTTTGGTGGCTGCTTTTGTATCCAGTTTCGTGATGTCGTTGTAGCCTCGTGTGGCGTAGCCTGATCCTTTGCCATCTTCCGTGCGCATCGTCACTGAGAAATTAACATTGGTCGAAGTGTTGTAAGCAAACAATCCTTTTGAATTCATCATGGCAGCAAATCCATTGTTGTCTTCCAGAAATCCTGCTGCTATCAGCTTACTCTCTTTAGAGATTTGTAAACTTTGGGCTACAGCATCTGCCCTTAGCTTAGGGGTGATCGCTGCAGTTGTTGGAACAAAGGTTCTGGATTCTGCATACTTTTGTGGGCCAAGGAAGGAAACAAACTCAGGGTTTTCAGGTGCAAGTTGGGCTAGTTCTTCCGCCCGCTTCACAACTTTCTCCAGTGATGCGTCATCGAATTCATTGATAGTGGCTACACCCAATTTTTTTCCGAAAGCGGCGGATACAACAAGATTAGTCTGGCTTCTACTTCCACTGGTAGAAACAGCGTTGCGCGCGTAACGAATGTTGCCATTGGTCGTTCCGGCAAGATTCACTTCACATTCATCTGCTTTTGAATAGCTCAGTACTTTATTTAATAAAGTTTGGGCTTCGTCTTTGGTGAGTATTGCCATTGTTATCCTATTTTTCTTGCTGTATTGATCACATTAACTCCATTAAATCGTGTAGTAGACGACCCGTGAGAAACGGAACTGGACTGCATGGGTTGCCCTTTTCCATCAAAGAAAGATCCTCCTAACCTGTAATCACTTTCGTCGGCGACTCCGGCACAGGAGTTCCAGAATTCCTGCGTGTTGGATTGATAGGCAACGTCTTTTAACATTCCCGCAATTTTTCCATTCTTGATCTCGTAGTACAATTGCCCACCAAACTGGAAATTATAGCGCTGCTGATCGATCGAGAACGAGCCGTCACCGATGATATAAATTCCTTTTTCAACACCTTTGATCATGTCATCAATACTTTTCTTCTCCTTACCCGGCTGCAAGGAAATGTTCGGCATTCGTTGAAACTGAACACTGCTCCAATTATCTGCATAACAACATCCCTGTGACTCGGCCAATCCTAAAATATGAGCCTGGTCGCGTATAGTCTGGTAGTTCACTAAGATGCCGTCTTTAACAACATCCCACCGGCCGCATTTTACACCTTCATCGTCGTAGCCCACCGCTCCAAGAGAACCCACTTGAGTTTTGTCAGCAAAAATATTCACTAGGTTGTTACCATAATTGAATTTCTTCGATTGCCACTTATCCAGGGTGAGGAAACTTGTTCCGGCAAAATTCGCTTCATACCCAAGCACACGATCCAACTCTGTTGGATGTCCTGTTGATTCGTGAATCGTTAGCCACAAATGCGAAGGATCGAGGATCAAATCATACTTGCCTGGTTCAACAGATTTTGCAGTGAGTTTTTCTCCAGCCTGTTTAGCGCCGAATTTTGCGTCCTCCAGCATATCGTACCGTCCTTTGTAAAGGGTGGTTACTCCTTTTATTTTATCCTGTGGTCGGGCGTATAAATACTCATATCCCATTCCCATTGGAGCACTCAGGGCATTTCGTGTCTCAAATTTGCCCGATGCAGCATCTATTTTCGTGATAAAAAAAGTTGGCCAGATTCGGTGAATGTCCTGATCAATATACGATCCATCCGATGAAGCAAAGTATTTCTGCTCATTCACCATAAAGAGGATCGAGTTAATAAAATTTGCCCCGCCTTTCATGGCAGCATCGTTGACGCTAAGCAACAGGTCTACCTTTTCTTTTATAGGAACCTCAAATGAATTTTTTTCAATGGGGGCTTTCCAACTTACTTCTCCGTATCCTTTCTGAGGTGCTAACCTCACAGGTTCTGTTAACAAGCGTGAGTTTTCTTTCGCAACAGCCACTGCGAGTTCAGCTGTCCTGGCAATGCTGTCATTGTCCATCTTATCGATAGCTGCAAATCCCCATCCTCCATTCGCAATGACGCGTATACCCATTCCGTATGACTCGGTATTAATGATGTTTTCAACTTTATCTTCCCGGGTAATCACATACTGGTTTAAATATCTTCCAATACGGACGTCGGTGTAGGTAGCTCCTTTAGAACGTGCTGCGTTCAGGGCTACATCCGCCATTCTTTTTTTAAGCGTGGTATCAATTCGTTCGAGTGCTTGCTCTTGCGTGATTGGCCGGCCGGCAGCGGTAAATCCAGGTAACATGGCAGCAGTTGCTCCCAAGCCTGACAGGTAAATGAAATCTCGCCTTTTCAACGTATTAAAATTTATAGGGTGGTTAAACTGCGTCCGATAAACTGGTAAAGGTAAAGTCCCGTATTTTCATATAGGGCAGAAAGAAATTAACACCCCCGCCACCTGCAGTTACGCGTACCTGCTTGCCCAGGGTTTCTAAATTATTCAGCATGATAACAGGACTTTCGTTAAAACGGAAATTCTTGATGGGATGCTTTATTTTTCCATTCTCGATAAAAAAGGTTCCATCGCGCGTCAGGCCGGTATATAGCAAGGTTTGTGGATCTACTGCACGGATATACCAAAACCGAGTTACCAGAATGCCTTTTTTGGTGTCTTTAATCATATCTTCAATGGATGCTTTCCCTCCGTCCATAATTGCGTTTCCTGGAAATGGTATGGATTCCACATTCTTTTGTGAGGCCCAATATCGATCATAGAAAATGTTTTTTACTACCCCATTTCGGATGATATCCATTTTTTTTCTTGCCTGACCATCGCTTGTCCAGGGAGCAGCAGGTACTTCAGGATGGTCTGGATTGGTGTAAAAGTTTACCCGTTCATCAAAAATCTTTTCTCCCAATTTAGTGCCGCCGCCTTTTTTGGAAAGAAAACTACGTCCTTCATCAGCCGGCCTTGCATTCATGCTAAATAGCATGTTGCGTAATAATTCAGCGGAAGCTGCAGGTTCGAGAATGACCGTGTATTTACCGGGTTCAATCGCCTTTGCATTCCGAGATTGCAACGCTTTGTCTATTGCAATTTTTGATGCCTCGGAAGTATCCAGCTTACTAACGTCGTTGAAATCCCTTGTTGCCCAGCCTGAGCCGGTGCCATCGCTGCTTCGCATAGTGACCGTAAAAGTCGCGCTAGTGGCTTTATTATAGGCAAACAATCCTTTGCTATTCATCATAGCAGCAGCCGTATTGTTATCTTCTAAAAATCCTGCAGCGGTTACATCCTTGGCGGTGGCTAGTTTGATACTGTTAGCTGCTCCTTGCGCTCTAAAATCGGGAGTAATATTAGCGGTTGATTCTGCAAAGGTTTTCGATTCACCGTAAGTTTGCTGGGGAAGCGGCTCCATGAATTCAGGATTTTCGGGTGCCAGGGCAGCCAATTCCTCCGAGCGCCTGACTACTTTTTCTAACGAAGCAACATCGTATTCATTGATGGTAGCCGTTCCTGCTTTTTTTCCATAATAGGATTTTACAACAAGCGTTGCGTCGCTATTTTCTCCGGCCGTTGAAACACTATTTCGCGCATAGCGGATATTCCCTCCGTTGTTAGCAGTGAGATTTACTTCGCAACCATCGGCCTTTGAAAATCCAACGACCTTCTTAAGGATGGTATTTGCTTCTTCTTGTGAAAATATAGTCATTGAGGATTTACGATTTTAGATTGGCGTTGCAAAATAGTTATAAGGTGCGTCCGGTGTTTATCACGTTGATTCCGTTAAAGCGCGTCGTTGAGCTGCCATGTGAAACAGCGCTGATCTGAGAAGGTTGTCCTTTGCCGTCAAAGAAAGAGCCAAACAATTTATAGTCTTTCTCGTCGCATATTTTGACGCAGCTGTTCCAAAATTCCTGCGTATTGGATTGATAAGCTACATCGTTAAGCATACCAGCGATGGCTCCATTCTTAATTTCATAAAACAAGGTTCCTCCGAATTGAAAGTTATATCGCTGCTGATCGATCGAGTAGGATCCACGGCCTACGATATAAATTCCCTTTTCAACGTCCTTGATCATCTGATCAATGGAGTAAGCTTCTTTACCGGGGGATAGGGAGACATTAGGCATACGCTGAAACTGAACGTCGCTCCAGCTTTGAGCATAGCAGCAGCCGTGGGATTCATTTTGATTTAGGATATGGGCCTGATCCCTGGTAGCCTGATAATTTACCAGGATGCCATCTTTAATAAGATCCCATTGTTTGCATTTCACTCCTTCATCATCAAATCCTACTGCTCCTAAAGAGCCCGGTTGTGTTTTATCTGCAATGATGTTGACGATATTGCTTCCATAATTAAAGTTACCTGACTTCCATTTGTCCATCGTAGCAAAACTTGTTCCGGCATAATTCGCTTCATAGCCCAGCACGCGGTCAAGTTCTAACGGATGCCCTATTGATTCATGAATCGTTAATCCAAGGTGATTCGGTTCCAATACCACGTCGTACTTTCCAGGCTCGACAGATTTCGAGGCAAGCATTTCCTTTGTTTCTCGGGCTGCCGCCGCAGCATCTTCGATGATGTCATAACTATTTTTGTATAAAGTGGTACCTGCCGGCGCCTGGAATTTATCTAGCTGTTTCGGGATCATATATTCGTATCCTAAACCCATAGGCGCGCTTAATGCCTGACGTGTTTTGAACGTGCCCGCAGATTTATCAATGGTGGTTACAGTAAACGTAGGCCATATGCGATGAACATCCTGATCGATATACGATCCCTCCGTTGACGCAAAATACTTCTGCTCGTTCACCTGGAATAAATTGGAGCTGATAAAGTTTGCTCCATGCTCAAGTGCCGCAGCATTCGCTCTCAAAAGGAGGTCAGCTTTTTCTGAAGCAGGAATTGTAAACGCGTTTATTTCAATAGGTGTTTTCCACGCCACTTCTCCATGTCCCTTGACGGGAGCAAGCTTCACAGGCTCTGTTTGAAATTTGGAATTTGCTTTGGCAATTGCAACAGCACGCTTCGCCGCTGTCATGATACCTTCTTCGCTTACCAGATTTGTTGATGCAAAGCCCCACGTCCCATTGAAAATAACACGTATTCCGGTTCCGAACGATTCCGTGTTAACGATATTTTGAACTTGCTGTTCTCTGGTCGATAGAAATTGATTCAGGTAGCGACCGATGCGAATGTCGGCATAGGTGGCTCCCAGAGATTTTGCTGTATTAAGTGCGACATCGGCAAGTCTCTTTTTTTGAATGACGTCCATGCGCTCGGTCAGCAGAATCTCTTCAGGTACGCTATTGCCGAAAAGAGAGGAAGGTAAAAGCAGCCCACTCAGACCTAATCCTGTCAATTGTATAAAATCTTTTCGTTTCACATCGCTTGGGTTTATTTTAACATCCTGCACGTTGCAGTCCGATAGTAATATTGCCACGGCATTTGCAGACAAACATACTTTGTTCTGAAATGATGTGCATGAATACTTATTTGTAAAATACTTAAAAAATAAAAAAGGATACAGTCTATGTATCCTTTGAAATTTAAAATTACATAAGTGGTTAACGAAAGAAGTCCAGCCTTTTATTTGGAAAGTGAACCGAAATCGAATGAAGTTTCTAAAAACTTAGTGGTGAATTTACCAGAACGGAAAACTGGATTATCCATTAACTTAATATGAAAAGGTATGGTGGTCTTAACGCCCTCAATAACGAATTCTTGTAATGCGCGCTTCATCCGGGTGATTACTTCTTCGCGAGATTGACCCGTTGTGATTAGTTTGGCAATCATTGAATCATAATTCGGAGGAATGGTATAACCGGCATAAACATGACTGTCAATTCTTACGCCATGGCCTCCAGGCATGTGGAGATTTGTGATCTTGCCTGGTGATGGGCGGAAGCCATTTGCCGGATCCTCCGCATTAATACGACACTCCATGGCAAACATCTTTGGGAAATAATTTGTACCGGATATGGGTACACCAGCGGCAACTTTTATCTGTTCTTTGATCAGATCATAATCCGTTACTTCTTCGGTGATCGGATGTTCTACTTGAATGCGGGTATTCATTTCCATGAAGAAAAAATTCCCGTGCTTATCCACGAGGAACTCAATCGTTCCTGCACCTTCGTAATTGATTGCCTTGGCGCCCCTGACGGCAGCATCGCCGATACGTTCTCGCAGCGCCTGATTTACCACAGGAGACGGAGTTTCTTCCACTAATTTCTGATGCCGGCGCTGAATAGAACAGTCCCTTTCGGACAGGTGGCAAACTTTTCCGTATTGGTCTCCAACAATTTGTATTTCGATGTGCCTAGGCTCTTCGACAAATTTTTCAAGGTAGAGTCCATCATTTCCAAAAGAAGCACTTGCTTCCTGCCTCGCGTCATCCCACGCTTTTTTAAATTCGGACTCTGCGTTGATGACCCTCATCCCTTTTCCCCCACCACCGGCGGTAGCTTTTACAATGACTGGATATCCTATTTCTTTCGCAATACTCATTCCCTGTTCAATCGAATCTAGCAATCCTTCCGAGCCGGGAATGGTAGGTACACCGGCTTTTTTCATGGTGTCCTTCGCGGTCGATTTATCACCCATCGCCTCGATCATAGCCGGCGTGGGACCAATAAACTTAATGCCATACTCATGACAAATCGCAGAAAATTCTGCCCGTTCCGATAGAAATCCGTAGCCTGGATGAATAGAATCAGCGTTCGTAATTTCAGCGGCAGAAATAATGCGCGGAATATTAAGATACGAATCTTTGCTGGCCGGGCCTCCGATACAAACAGCTTCGTCAGCAAACCGGACGTGAAGACTTTCCCGGTCGGCCGTAGAATAGATGGCAACCGTTTTGATATCCATCTCGCGGCATGTTCTAATGACACGTAAGGCAATTTCTCCCCGGTTAGCGATTAGTATTTTTTTGAACATAAATTATAATTATGATTCCGACTATTAAGCCTTGCGAAAGCGAGGTACGATAATAGTAAGAATTTGTTCTTCGTCTTTGACTAGTAATAAGATGATTTATTAATCAGGTTCTACGATAAAGAGCACTTGATCGTATTCTACCGGAGTTGAATTTTCGATCATGATCTTCACAATTGTGCCGGAAACTTCAGACTCAATTTCATTAAACAGCTTCATCGCTTCGATGATGCACACGGTTTGTCCTTTTGTTATTTTATCACCGACAGATACAAAAACAGAACTATCGGGATTGGCCGAACGGTAAAACGTTCCGATCATAGGCGATCTTATTTCAGCTGTTTTTTTGCCAGAAATTGTTCCGGAGGAAGGTAATTCAGGTTTTGCAGCCAGCAATTCCGCGTTGGAAATAGGAACCAGGGTATTGGCTGGAATAACGGCTTGAATAGGCGCCGCTTGTGTCGATTTAAATACTTTTTGATCCGGGTCACGCTTAACGCTAAGCTTGAGCTCATTCGTCTCAATATTCACTTCGTTCAATCCCGACTTAGAGATAAAATCAATTAGGTCACGTATTTCTGATGTTTTCATGGATGCTGTACTTGATGAACCGGAATCGGATATTGCCCGTGAGCGGGGTTCTTCTTTTTTGCCAGTTGTCTTTGATGCACGGGTTTTACTCATGTTTTTTATTCTTTTACACGTTCAACATAATCACCGGTGCCAGTGTTTATTTTTATTTTATCACCAGTGTTCACAAATAGGGGTACCCGAATTTCAGCGCCATTTTCTAACGTAGCCGGTTTTAACGTACGTGTTGCCGTATCACCTTGCATCCCTGGCTCTGTGTATTGTACTTCCATAACGACATGCGTCGGAGGCTCCGCTGTAATGGCGCTATCACCATTTTCAAATGCTATGAGCAAAGTAACTCCCTCTTTAATATAGTTCACAGAGTCTCCCAACAAAGCCTTATCGAGATAGACCTGATCGAAAGTTATATTATCCATGCACACCAGACTATCGCCATCGTTGTAGAGATACTGATATTCTTTCGTTTCCACGCGCAGTATTTCAACTTCATCCCCAGGGCGGAAGCGATGCTCAGCAATTTTCCCATTGCGCAAATTGCGCATCTTGATTTGATAAAAAGCACGTAGGTTTCCGGGAGTACGGTGTTGCAATTCTTCAACTTGCATGATCTCTCCATTATACCGCATGAAGTTTCCTTTGCTTAAATCCGAAACGGTTGCCATAAAAATTTAAAACTTTAATTTACAAATGAATTGATTAATTGCAAGATTCAGTGGATTTCAGCTTTCTTGCTATCAGCTGACGAGCTGAATTAAAACAGATTGATCATCAACTGTTGTATGCCCATTTTACATAAACTGCTCCCCAGGTAAAACCCCCACCGAACGCTGCAAGGATCAGATTATCTCCCTTCTTCAGTTGTTTTTCATAATCCCACAAAAGCAAGGGAATCGTTCCCCCGGTAGTGTTGCCATACCGTTCGATGTTCATCATTACCCTATCTTCCGTAATGCCTACCCGTTGAGCGGCGGCATCAATTATTCTTTTGTTGGCTTGATGTGGAACCAGCCAAGCAATGTCGGCAGGTTTTAATTTATTGCGCTCTACGATCTGCGCTGATACTTCCGCCATATTCATTACTGCAAACTTAAAGACCGCCGCCCCTTCCTGGTAAACATAATGCTGACGTGCATCGATTGTTGCATGGGTTGCAGGCGCACGACTGCCTCCCGCCTTCATATGAAGGTATGATTCACCGCTTCCGTCACTTTTCAAAATGTAATCCATGACACCCACATCTTCGGTTGTAGCTTCCAATAAGACACATCCGGCGCCATCGCCAAAGATTATGCAGGTCGTTCGATCCGTGTAATCCATTATTGCAGACATCTTATCGCCCCCAATAACAACAACCTTCTTATACATCCCTGACTGAATATAGCTTGCGCCGGTTGTAAGAGCATAAATGAAGCCCGAACAAGCAGCACTCATGTCAAAACTAAAGGCATTAACAGCGCCAACTGCCGTCGCTACCAGATTCGCTGTAGCGGGAAAAGTCATATCGGCGGTAACCGTAGCAAAAATGATGAGGTCGATTTCTTTCGGATCCAATTTGGTCTTTGCCAGCATGTTTTTCACAGCTCCGATACCCAACACCGAAACACCCTGGTTTTCACCCTTTAGTATTCTGCGTTCCTTTATACCTGTACGTGAGGTAATCCACTCGTCACTGGTTTCTACCATCGTTTCCAGTTCTTTATTGGTAAGAATATAGTCGGGAACATACCCACCGATACCTGTTATGGCAGCTCGAATGTTGGTCATACTCTAATTTTAAACGTGTGGCTGATCATGCCATGGTATAAAAAAAATGCCCGGCCTCAAGCCGAGCACAATGCTTTTGTACTACTCCTAAAGGGTAAATAACCTTGCGCTGCCTGATGATTGAGTTTTTGATTGGTATTGTGCAACCAGACTTTGGGTAGGCAGATCGAACTCATGAAACTAGGCCAAAACTTCTTTTTCCATCACTATTTTGCCGTTGTAATAGAGTTTTCCTTCAAGCCAGAAACCGCGGTGAGGAAGGTGATGTTCACCCGTCGTTGGGCATACAGTCAACTGTTTTGCATGAGCTTTATAATGTGTTCTCCTCTTGTCTCTGCGGGTTTTCGAGGTTTTTCGTTTTGGATTCGGCATAGCTTACAATTTATTTTAATTTCTTCAAAATATTCCAACGAGGATCTATATCCCCTTCGTCTTTCTTTTCTTCTGATGGTTTGGAAGAATAAACGATCTTTCCTTCTGCATCATCTTCCACATCATCCTCAAATTTCGGATGAAGCTTTTTTAACGGAACTGCCAAGGCGATGAACTCATATATATACTGCCCAAGCTCAAGGATTGCCGCATCACGTGGTATGATCATGATCTCCTCTGTTACCTCCTTATATTCTTCCCCATACTTAAAAACAATCTTATTGTCGTTCTCAACCGGAAAGTCAAAAGGCTCCAGGCTTCGGTCACATACCAACCTTAAAGTACCCCTAATTTTAAATTCCACTTCAATAAACGTCTCATGCTTGGTTAACAGCAGATCTGTCTGAAACTTTCCCTCCGAAACGAGGTCTGTTCCATACGTCCTGAAAAAGTCATCACCAAATTCGTAGTGAAAATGATGTTCTTTGTTGCTCAGGCCAACAATATTGATACTGTAAGCCGCTACCCCCAAAACCTAAAACGTTTAAAAATTAGTCGGCAAATTTAGAATAAATAATGAGAAAAGTAAAAAATAGAGAAGGAGAAGGCTAAATGAATTCTTTAATTGCGGCATCCTTGAACTGCTCACGCGTTTTAAGCTCATAGTTTTCGATGAAATAATCGATGATACCTTTTTTAAATCCGAGCTTTATAGCGATGTTTTTGCAGAATATGATCTCACTTTCGAATACATTTTGATCAGCAAATACCAATTCGATAGCCGACCATAAGTATTCAAATTTCTGATCTAAGGAAAGCGCTCCCAGCGAATCTATGGGCTGAGGGTTGCGAATAAGGTCATTTACCTCTTCTTCAGAGAACTTGCGCTCTTTCGCAATTTTAAAGATCAAATCCCTTTCAATTTTAGCAAAGTGTTTATCGACTTCTGCCAACTGAATAAGTATGTTCAACTGCTTCTTCGTGACTATATCCATTTCAACTGATACTTGAGGTCAAATATAAATAATAAAAAAAAATAAGTGCTAACCTACGGGTGAAATGCAAATTTGGCCCTCTTAACTAAGGTTATTTCTCTTTAGATGGTTCATTTCTATGTTTCAAAATTTCCACCGCCTTGTAAATTGCTTCGCGTAACGACTCCTCGCTGGCCTGATTTTTCCCAGCGATGGCATAACCCGTTCCATGATCCGGCGAAGTCCTGACGACCGATAGCCCGGCAGTAAAATTAACCCCATCTTCAAAGGATATTGATTTGAAAGGTACCAAACCCTGATCATGATACATAGCCAATATCCCGTCATATTTTAAATAAGTGCCTGTAGCAAAAAAGCCATCGGCGGCAAAAGGTCCAAAAACGAGTTTTCCTTTGTTTTTCTGGTCGGCAATTACCGGTTTAATAATTTGCTCCTCCTCTTGTCCGAGTAACCCATTGTCTCCCGAGTGCGGGTTTAAACCTAACACTGCAATTTTGGGCTTGGAAATGCCAAAGTCTTTTCGGAGCGAATGCTCCATGATTTTTAACTTACTCTCGATCCTTTCTTTCGTGATGGCAGCAGCGACATCCTTCACAGGAACATGCTCTGTCACCAAGCCCACCCGCAGCTTATCGCTGACCATAAACATCAGACTGTCGGCAGCTCCGAAAAACTGGGTCAAAAATTCAGTATGTCCTTTGAAGGGAAACTCTACGCTGTGTATGGTGCTCTTATCGATTGGAGCGGTCACTAAAGCATCGATTATACCTTCTTTTAGCTCTTCGGACGCTTGTTTCAGAGCCACAAATGCGGCTTTTCCACTTTCTACCGTCGCTTTGCCAGGATTGATTTCAAGATTATCTTCCCAGCAATTTATCACGTTTATACTTTTTGGAGCGAACTGACCTCGGGTGCGAACTTGGGTATAATTGAATTCTTCTATGTTCACTAATTTTTTGTAATAGGAAATAACGCGGGCAGAGCCATAAAGAACAGGAGTAATAATAGCCAGGAGACGGTTGTCAGCAAGCGCCTTGATCACCACTTCGGGACCGACACCATTTAAATCACCGAGAGTTATACCGATACGGGGTTTTTGTATTTGTGTCATGGAAAGAATTCAATTCTTTGCGATTTAGTGAAAATATCTATTTGTTCCTTGTAGATTGGCGGATGTATGCTGATAGAAGGTCCCATAAAGTACGACCAAAAAAATCATTAGGTCAACATTTTCTCCACGATCAAAGTATTGCGCGACAAATTGTATCGGCACTAAAATTTAAAAGCTCTCAGATTCAAGTTCTTGAAATAGGGCCGGGTATGGGAGTACTGACGCAGTATCTGCTGAAGGATGATCAAGCGGATTTAAAAGTTATTGAAATTGATCGTGATTCTGTAGCCTACTTAAAAAAGCATTACCCTGCTTTAGAAGGTAAAATTATCGAAGGGGATTTTTTAGAGCTATCGATGCAGGACATCTTTCCCGGCAAGTTTTCGATCATTGGAAATTTCCCTTACAATATTTCATCCCAAATATTTTTCAAAACTCTAAAACATCTTGATCAGGTAGACCAGGTTGTATGTATGCTTCAAAAAGAGGTAGCGGAGCGGATTGCCGCTCCTCCTGGTAGTAAGACTTACGGAATTCTGAGCGTATTGCTCCAGGCTTATTACAACATCAATTTGTTATTCAAGGTGCCTCCTGGTGTATTTACACCTCCACCGAAAGTAATGTCTGCTGTTATCCGGCTTGAGCGAAATAATACAAAGCAGTTAAAATGCGATCACGCTTTTTTTGTCCAGGTAGTTAAGCAAGCCTTCAATACGCGGAGGAAGACCTTGCGCAACGCACTAAAAAATTTAAATTTGCGAGCCGAAATTGCAGCGTTACCGCTAATGGATAAACGGGCTGAACAGCTATCGGTGGAAGAATTTGAAGACCTCACATTATTAATTGAAAAAAGTCGTGGAGCAGCTAGTGGTTGACTTTGAGTTGACAAAGGAATACCGGGATCGCTTTCAGCAAGCGTTAGACGAACGCGATGACCAATTTATTCGTAAAGCACTCGAGCACGTTAAAGCGGCTGACATTACCACGTTATTATATGAATTCAACTCGGTTGAATCCAAATATGTCATGGATCTCCTTGACATCGAGATTCAAGCGGAGATCATCAGTGACCTGGATAAGGAAACGCGCAAGAAATTTCTTAAAGTTTACCCTCCGTCCGAGATCATAAATTTCCTCAATCAACTTGCCTCGGATGATACGGCTGATATCTTAAATGAACTTCCCGTCAAAGCAAGAGAGCAGGTGCTTTCAGGATTGGAACCTGAATTGAAGTTGCAGGTTACTGAGCTCCTACGGTACGAAGATAATGTAGCCGGTGGGTTAATGGCTAAAGAGCTGATCAAGGCAAGATACGATTGGACGGTGGTTCAATGTGTCGATGAGATTCGGAAGCAAGCTGAAAATGTCAATAAATTTTACGCAGTATATGTAGTCGACGAGCAAGACAAACTACTGGGACGGGTAGCACTCCAGGATTTGATTGTATCGGATGCTAAAACAATTGTCGCCGATATCTATGAAAAGGAGGTGGCTTCGGTTGAAACTTACCTTCACGATTGGGAAGTTGCCGAGATCATGAAAAAATACGACTTGGAATCCGTACCTGTTGTGAATGTGGAGGGCAAGCTGGTTGGACGGATCACTATCGATGACGTTGTGGATGTTATTACCGAGCAAGCGGAAGAAGAACGTCAGATCATGGCCGGTATTAGTGAAGATGTAGAAGAGGATGATAGCGTATGGCGTAATACGCGCGCGCGCTTGCCCTGGTTATTGATAGGGATCGCCGGAGGCTTGATGAATGCCAAGTTCATGGGACTTTTTGAAATGGAACTTGCACGCCTTACGGCCATTGCTTTTTTTACTCCATTGATCCAGGCCACGGGTGGGAATGTCGGGATTCAATCATCTTCTCTCATTGTTCAAAGTCTTGCAAATCCTGACTTCGTGGATGAAGGATTATGGAATCGTTTAGTAAAAGTTTTTTTTGTAGCCATTCTGAACGGAATAGTACTTGCTGTCTTGGTGTTTGGAGCGAATGTGTTGCTTTTTGGCGAGTATCGTTTGTCTATGGTTGTCTCTTTGGCGCTTTTTAGTGTAGTAATTTTCGCTTCGTTTATTGGAACGATAACTCCTCTTATTTTAAATCGTTTAAATTATAATCCAGCCCTTGCGGCAGGCCCTTTTATAACGACGATGAATGACCTGTTAGGATTAACACTCTATTTTCTCACTGTTCATATCTTACTTTAATGTTACGGAAGTGTTTAATAGTGGACCCAATGCACGAAAGTCTTTTTGCTATGCTCAAAGACGTCGGATGGGAGGCAGACTATCAACCTGCCATTACACGGGATGAGATTAAAGCTAAACATCACGGATATCAGGGATTGATTGTTCGCAGCAAAACTCCGATCGATCGAGACCTACTCGGCTTAAATCCTACCTTAAAATTTATTGGCCGGGCAGGAGCAGGACTGGACAATTTAGATTTGCCGTACCTGCAGGAAAAAAACATTCAAGTTATTCACGCATCTGAAGGAAACAGGGATGCTGTTGGTGAGCATGCGATGGGTTTACTTTTGAGTTTGGTGAGAAACATAACACAAGCCAATCAAGAAGTAAAAAAATCGATCTGGTCCCGCGAGTCTAACCGAGGTTCGGAGATCATGGATAAAACGGTTGGCATCATCGGTTTCGGCAATACCGGGCGTGCTTTTGCGAAACGACTCTCCGGGTTCGGATGTAAGGTTTTTGCGTTTGATAAATACAAAAGCAATTTTTCGGACTCGTTTTGCAAAGAAGTACCGATGGAATCCATTTTTGGAGAGGCTGACATTTTGAGTTTACACATTCCGCTGACATCTGAAACCAGAATGTTGGTAAATAGCAATTACATTCAACGCTTTAAAAAGCCGATCATCTTAATTAATACCGCAAGAGGTGAGATCGTTTCGTTGGTGGATATAGAGAAAGCCCTCGCTGAAGGTAATTTGCGCGGTATAGCCCTGGACGTGCTGGAAAATGAGAAACTTGATAAACTTTCGGCGCTACAAAAGCAGGCATTCAATTCACTCTGCGAAAGGTCTAATGTAATATTCACCCCCCACATTGCGGGCTGGACATTTGAATCCCATGTTAAAATAAATGTAGCTTTAACCCAGAAGTTGAGCGCCCTACAATTAGCTTAAAATTGTTTTAAACACTTTCCTATTTAGCGAATTCTATTTCAATGAGTAATTTTCAAAAACGGTTCAAGAAGGCGCGCGAATTCGGCAATTCCATTATTGAAAAGCCCCTTCTGACGTCTACGATCGTTTTGGTATTGGTAACAATCCTCGTCCTGTCATTGAGTATGCGTTACTATGTTTCGGACTTCAATTATTTTATTCAGCAAGTATTAGCGGAAGCGCATGGAATGATCTTCGATATCGCTGTTATTGGTATTCTTATTTTTTGGTTGAATAAAAATGGAGAGACACGTCAGCGGATCCGGACATACAAAGATGAAATCGATGACTTCAGGTTATGGGAATCTGAAGAAGCCGCCTTTCGTACGGTCGGTAATATTAAGCGGTTAAACCGGCATAAGATTCATGAAATGAACCTGGTAAATTGTTATTTACCCCGGACCAATCTCAATTACGCAAACCTGGCAGGTTCGAATTTAAACTCCGCTAATATTTCGCAGTCTTCCTTAATTGAATCAAACCTTGAGAATGCCCGCTTGAATCAGACGAATTTTGAAAACTCGAATTTGAATCAAGCAAACTTGAAAAGCGCGTATGCCAGCGGTGCAAATTTTAAAGATGCTTTTCTTATCAAAGCACATTTTGAAAATGCGTTCTTAATTAAGGCCAATTTTTGCAATGCCTTCTTGATGGAAGCTGATCTGCAGAATTGTTATTTGATGGGTGCGGACTTTGAAAATGCAAGTTTATACAAAGCGGATCTTCGAGGCGCTAAAGGATTGACGGTGGAGCAGCTTGCTAAGGTCAAGACCCTTTACCTTGCAAAATTTGATGACGAGATTTTAGAACAGATCAGGACCAGTCTCCCGACGCTGGTAGGTGCCTGACTTTAGCATCACCATTATCTTATTGTCCACTTCTTTTGGTTTAATAAGTCCTGAATTATCAAAGATAATTTGAAGCCCCCCATTACTTGATTTTAATGTTTGCTGAGGACGGTGGTCTTAGTTGCTCCCCTTTTTTCAGACTTTAAGTGCAAAGAATGTATATGCTAGAATGTTGAGTATGAGCACGAACCTCATAAATTGGAGACCATCACCGCTTTGGATTGAACAATAATGTATTACATTTGTATAAACAACGGCCTCAGAGACGAGGTCGTTGTTTCTTTTTTTGATGACAGTGAAGCGAATCACTGTTTTATAAAATAAGAAGCCCCAATACTAAATAAGTAAGCAACAATAGCTCGTGATTATAACAGGCTACATTAGAAAAATTTTTAGTTATGAGTACCAAGATTTCATACTACACGAAAGAAGGATTAGAGAAAATTAAGAACGAGCTAACAACTCTCAAATCGAAAGGCCGCCATGACATTGCGCGTCAAATAGCAGAGGCTCGCGATAAAGGGGATTTAAGTGAAAACGCAGAATACGATGCAGCCAAAGATGCACAAGGCCATCTTGAGGCGAAAATTGCTCAGCTTGAAGATCTTGTATCCAGCGCGCGCTTATTGGATGAAACAAATATCGACACCTCAAAGGTTTCCATTTTATCCAAGGTCACTATAAAAAATAAAAAAAATAATGCGTCTGTTACCTACACATTGGTTTCAGAAGAGGAAGCGGATTTGAAAGCTGGTAAGATATCGACCATGTCTCCCATTGGTAAAGGATTGCTTGGAAAAAAAATAGGAGAGGTTGCTAATATTAAAACTCCCGCGGGAGAAATTGCTTTTGAGGTAGTCAAGATTACAAGTTGAATCATCGGAGTATGCCTACCATATTCACTAAAATAATCAATCGCGAAATTCCTGCTTACATAGTATTAGAGGATGTCAACTACATTGCTTTTCTGGATATTAATCCACTCGTCTTAGGGCATACCCTGGTGGTTCCAAAACAAGAAGTTGATTTTATTTTTGATCTGGACGACGAGACACTTGCTGGCCTGCATGTTTTTGCTAAGAAAGTAGCACATGCTATAAAGAAAGCTGTCCCCTGTCGAAGGATCGGAGTTGCTGTGATAGGATTGGAAGTTCCGCATACGCATGTCCATCTCGTACCAATGAATTCGATGGGTGATTTAAATTTCACCCGTGCCAAATTGTCTCCTGCGAAAACAGAGCTCGAAGAAGTCGCAAAAAGAATTCAACAAGCATTAAAATGAGATGAGGTATAATAGAAAGATCACTGGCATTTTTTGCCGTGCTCTTTCTATTATATTTTCAATCAAATTAGAATCTGCTGAAAAGGTTGGATTGCACGGGTTTTTTTGAGCGTACTCATATTCCTTACACCTATTTTAGGTAGGTCTATGAAATGATTTTCTATTCCTTATTTTTTTGAGCTTTTATTGAAGTTTTACTTTCTAAGGAGACGCTAATTAACCCAAAGCCTTAACTCCTGGTAATACTTTTCCTTCAAAATATTCCAGCAAAGCACCTCCGCCGGTGGACACATAACTAACTTTTTCGCTGAAACCCAGTTGGGCCACGGCAGCGGCGGAATCACCTCCTCCAATTAAAGAGAAGGCTCCTTTTTCTGTAGCACTCACAATCGCTTCAGCTACCGATCTCGTTCCATCCGCAAATTTCTCCATTTCAAAAACACCCATAGGTCCATTCCATAATATCGTCTTTGAACCTTCTATTGCCTTTTTAAAAACGCTTATAGCTTGAGGGCCGATATCAAGCCCCATCCATCCTGTCGGGATCGCATTATTATTTGTTACCTGAGAATTGGCATCGGCTGCAAATTTATCAGCGATAACGGAGTCGATAGGTAAAATAAGATCGACACCTTTTGCTTTCGCTTTTTTAATCAGCTCCTTAGCTAAATCGAGTTTATCTTCTTCCACCAGGGAATTTCCAATGGATCCGCCCAACGCTTTGAAAAATGTATAGGCCATGCCGCCTCCGATGATCAGGTTGTCTACTTTATCCAACAGATTTTCTATGATAAGAATTTTGTCGCTAATTTTTGCCCCGCCCATGATGGCAGTAAATGGTTTTGCCGCTTTCTTGATTACTTTATCCGCATTATCAAGTTCTGCAGCCATGACAAAGCCAGCACATTTGTCTTTAAAAAATTGAGCGACGATCGTTGTAGAGGCATGTGCGCGATGCGCTGTTCCAAAGGCATCGTTCACATAAATATCTCCATGCTTAGAAAGTTTTTCGGCAAACCCGGTGTCGCCTTTTTCTTCTTGTTTGTAAAAGCGAAGATTTTCAAGCAACAATACTTCACCAGGCTTCAAACCGGCTGAAAGATTAAATGCTTCATCGCCGATACAATCGCCTGCAAATTTTACTTTCTTTCCCAGGAGTTCTTCCGTCTTTTTAATCGTGTGACGAAGCGAAAATTTATCCTCAGGTCCATCTTTCGGCCTTCCCAGGTGGGACATTAAAATACAGCTTCCACCGTCGTTCAATATTTTGATTAGAGTGGGGATAGTAGCACGAATCCGATTGTCGTCTGTGACATTCAGGCTTTTGTCTAATGGAACATTAAAATCCACGCGGACAAGGGCACGCTTCCCCTTAAAGTTGATGTCGTTGATAGTTTTCATTGGCTGGTGATAAGTGTAATAGGGGCGAATTTAGGAAAAGTCCGCCTTTCGCGTAGCCTCCTTAGATTTTTTTTGAAAAGGCAAGGGATAATCCATTGCACAATTACTTTCAATCTCCAAAACTTATATTCAACCCTTTGGCTGCTTGTACCAAATAGGAATCTTTAGATACTACGTTCATTTCTTTTGTAGCCTCTTCTAAGGTTACAAATGTGATCTCATTATTTTTGAATGATACCATCTTCCCAAAATTTTTGTCTTTGGCGAGTTCAAAGGCCTTTACACCAAACAGTGTAGCCAGGATCCTATCAAAAGCAACCGGACTTCCACCCCGTTGGATATGACCAAGTACAGTCTCGCGGATTTCCGCTTTACAGCCGGCATCTTTCAATTGCTTCGATAATTGAAAAGCCACGCCTCCCAGCCGGACATGTTCAGACCCTCTTTCTCCCGCCGCCGATGTAATTGCTCCTGCTACAGGCCGGGCGCCTTCTGCAATCACAAGATTGACAAACCCGCGACCTTTTTTATAACGGGACTCAATACGCTTTACTAATTTTTTGACGTCATAAGGAATCTCCGGAATCAGGCAAATTTCCGCTCCCCCGGCAATCGCCGTGTGCAATGCAATCCATCCAGCATCACGACCCATTACTTCCATAATCATTACCCGATGATGGCTTTCGGCCGTTGTTACTAGTTTGTCAAAACTGTCAGTCGCAATTTGTACTGCTGTTTGAAAGCCGAACGTCATGTCGGTAGCCGAAAGATCATTATCAATTGTTTTTGGAACGCCAATCATAGGTATTCCTTTTTTATAAAGCGCGTGCGAAATCTTTTGAGAACCATCTCCTCCGATATTGATGATCGCATCAAAATTTAAAACTTTTAATTTTGCTACGAGTTCATCCGAGCGATCAATGTATTTTATGGAGCCATCAGCTTGTGTTACTGGAAAATTAATAGGGTTTGCTTTATTAGTAGTTTTGAGAATAGTACCACCTTTCACATGGATCCCCGCAGTGCGAGCCCGCGAAAGTTTTATAAATTCCTGAGGTTCATTAAATACACCGTTGAATCCTTCGATACATCCGTATACTTCCCAATCTTCCTCTTTACGGGCACGCTTGGCAACGCCACGAATCACGGCGTTAAGCCCTGGACAATCTCCTCCTCCAGTAAGAATCAATATTTTTTTCATTTATACACTCGATTAAGAAATTGAAGGTAATATTTTTTTAGGTGTTTACTTTAGGTGTTTAAGTGTTTAGGTGTTTAAGTGTTTAAGTGTTTATGTTGCGTTCAAATACTAGGGTAGGGATTGAGCAATCGTCATGTCACCTGCCACGTAAACACTCGAACACCTACACACGTACGCACGTCTCCCTCAGCCCGCTGCGCGGCGAAGTCGATCGTTGATGGCTTTGCCGAGGCCAATGTCGGGAACAGGTTCAGCCAGGATAATATCGATGGGCATTTTGTCAAGGCTACGCAAAGCTGAGAAAATGTTTTGTGCCGCTTCATCAAGTTTTCCGGACGGTGAAAGAATATATTGAAAGGGTGAATGAAAATCTTCCTGAAATGATAGAATACCTAGCACATTTCCTGAATACCTTTGTTCTAATTCTTTCAAATTGCCAAGGATAAGTTTTTTCTGCGGAGCGTAGTGGCTCTTTAATTGTCCAGGGGCCCTCGGATTGGAAGACGAATGGTTCTGAACTTGACACTTGTCAACAATCGATTCAATTTGTTCCAATGTCAACCCGCCTAATCTGTGAACGATAGGCGTGTCAAATTCGAAACTGACGATCGTTGATTCAATACCTACCCGGCATGGGCCTCCGTCTAAAATGTAAGCAATTTTATTTCCGAGTTGTTCCTCCACATGTTCGGCGCGCGTAGGGCTAACGTAGCCAAACGGATTTGCGCTTGGAGCCGCTAACGGAAATTGAATGGACTTCAAAAGATCATGTGTTATAGGATGATCTGGACAACGGATGCCTACGGTATTTAATCCGGAGGTAACAAGATCATTGACCACCGATTTTTTTTCTAACAATAATGTCAAAGGCCCCGGCCAAAACTTCTTTGCCAAAAGTTTTGCCTTTTCAGGTATTGTTGTGACGTATGCTTTAACTGAATCAAAATCCGGAACATGAATAATAAGTGGATCAAACTGTGGCCTGCCCTTTACCTCAAAAATTTTAGTAACGCTTGAGATGTTGAGTGCATTACCTGCAAGACCATAAACAGTTTCCGTTGGAATGGCGACTAGTTCTCCCGCCATGAGTAACGCTCTCGCTTTTTTGATATCAGTTCCTATTTCAGCCATGTGGCTGCAAAGCTAAAATTTATTTGCCACCTACCAGTAAAGCAGGTAAGTTGCATATAAACAATGATCAAAAAATGAGAACGTGTTTGTTCGTCTTACTCATAACAACCCTCCAGTTTCGTTTATTCGCCCAAAAACCAGATAAGCTTTTAACACAAAAATTACTGACTATCGCAAAAGATTTTAAGGGCGATGTTGGAATTTATGTCCGGCATCTTAAAACCGGAAAAACCGTTGAGATCAATGCGGATAGTGTTTACCCCACCGCAAGCATGATTAAAATTCCGATCACCATTGGCGTGTTTGAGAAAATTGAAAAGGGTTATCTCAATTATGATTCCGTCCTTACCTACTATGATTCCTTGCTATATGCGGGTGAGGATATTCTGGGATCTTTTAAAAACGGCGAAAAAATATCACTTTCTAAAGTGTTGATGTTAATGATCACAACAAGCGACAATACAGCAAGTTTATGGAGCCAGCATTTAGCAGGCACAGGTGCTGACATAAACACCTGGCTCATAACGAATGGCTATACTCATACACGCGTAAATTCACGTACTCCGGGCAGAGAAACAAATCGATCAAAGTACGGATGGGGACAAACCACGCCACGCGAAATGGCTGAAATAGTTGTGAATATTCGCCAGGGTAAAGTCATCAGCACCCGCGCAAGCGAACGAATTTACAGAAATCTGATCCGGATTTTTTGGGATACAAAAGCGTTATCCCAAATTCCGCCTTATGTACAAGCTGCTTCAAAACAAGGAGCTGTCAATCAATCCAAATCCGAAGTCGTGCTAGTGAATGCGCCGCACGGTGACTACGTTTTTTGTGTCATCACCAACAATCAAAAAGACGAATCCTGGACCAGTCAGAATGAAGGAAATGTTTTAATACGAGAAGTGTCACGAACTCTTTGGAAATATTTCGAGCCGAAGGATAACTGGAAGCCAGCGGAGAAAGTGGACGAATGGTACTAGTTTTCGGAGCTATGAGTCACGAGCCACTAGCTACGAGAAACAAGCTGCTAGCAACAAGCTACAAGCAATTAGCAGGTTCTCAAAGGTTCCAGCTTAGGTTGGCTGATCATACGTCAAAACAGACATGACGAGAGGTGGATGCGAAGTGTTTTATTTATACTATTGCCCTAAATCTTTCTGCATTATCTTTAACAAACTAAATGCGCAACCATGAGTAATAAAACACGATCCATCATAAAAGGAATAGCTGTAGTACTGGTTTTACTGGCTGTTGTTATGCATTTAGGTTGGATATTGATACCTGCCATTGCCGGCTACAAATTCTGGTTTGTAGTAATAGGTTTTGGATTACTATTGATTAGCTCAAAATAGCTTTACGTCTACAGATCCGTTAATAGTTAAATTTGCTGAATGTTACAGTTGCTCCAGTTGTAGGCCCTGCTGCCTATTTACCTTTAACCAATACAAATAACTGATGACCATTAACTTTTAACTATTACACCGACTTGGTTTTATAAACCATTCTCATCATCGAGGGATTGTTTAGCGTCAACTGCATTAATTCATCCAATGATTTCCAGGCGACGTCATGTGATTCTTCCGACACAATTATTTTCGCTTCTTTACTTGCCTCAAATAGAAAGCGGATGTCGTAATGCAAGTGGGCAGGAAAACCATTTCGGGCTGGAATGGGATGAATATCCAAATCAAAAATATTCTCCTGAAGCAAGGTAAAAATCTTCAGCCCTGTTTCTTCTTCGGCTTCGCGCAAGGCCACATTTAACACATTCTCTTCTCCATCGGCATGACCGCCAGGCTGTAGCCACTTATTTAATGTTGCGTGGTGGGTCAACAATGTCAATTTTCTGGATTCATCGAGAATCCAGGATGAACCTGTAATATGGCCTGGTAGATGGTTACGTTGAAATGCCTCCGGATGGGAGAGGAGTTCCGAAAATTTACTAACAAACAATTTTTCTTCCTCGAATTTTGAGGTATAGTTTCTTAAACTGGCGACGATCGTATTCCTGTCCACATTATCTTTTTTGTAAAGATAAAATAACGCATTAGACGACGATGGCTTTCTCGGATTTTACTTCCAGAACGTATTCCAGATCCGTTACCACATTCATGAAATTAATATAAGCATCATAGGGTGTGTTGTAATGACTGAAATATTTATGAACATCGCCATCGTTCCAATACTTTGTACACATATAGTAAAAATGATCGGAGGTAAGAAGTTTAGCCCACGTATCGATCATCTCTTCATCGTCTGTTTCTTTTACTGCCTTCTCCAGGTTATAAATTCTTTCCATGGCATCGTGCTGCAGGCTATTACCAAGCCACGCTGAAAGATCGCGTTCGATGTCGGCCCATGAGCTAATTCTGTGTACATCATATTCTCCACGAGGGTTGTAACACTCGATTACTTCGGAAGGTGTTTTAAAATTATAGTCGGGATGTTTTAGAATTTCCCGTGGCATGTGCGCCAGAAAATTAAAGATGCCGGTCTCAGGCCATTGGTGTTCACCAAAGGTTTCATAATCCATAAACAAATTGATCGTTTCTCCGTTGCCAGCAATCTGATGAATCCATTTTGCAAACTTAGGCGCCGTAAGCGGCCATTCAGCCCATTCTTTGTTCGAGAAGCGAAATGCTATGTCATCTGATAATTTATAGTTTTTGAGCAGGGATATAATCTTTTTATTATTTGGCGGATGGTATAAAAAGTTCGGACTTCGGTATCCCAGCACATCATCCAGACCCTCGCATACAATACCTTTGTAACCTAATTCAGAAATGAAACTGGCGATCTCATTATTGTAGATCAGTTCTGTATTTCGAAAAACGGTAGGAGATTGATTAAAAAGCTCTTCAATTTTTTCTTTATGTTTTCCCACCTGACGGATAAATTCTTCTTTGGAATACAGGAAACTGAGTGAGTGATAATAGGTCTCCGAGAGAAATTCAACGCACCCTGTTCTTGCGAGCGCTCGGAACGAATCCAGTACATCGGGTCTGTATTTTTCCATTTGTTCAAGTGCTGTGCCGCTGATAGAGTATGCAATTTTGAAATCACCCTGGTATTTATCAATCAACCTCAGGAAGGTATTGTTAGCAGGCAAATAGCATTTCGTCGAAACTCGGTCCAAAATTTCCTGATTCTTATCGACATCTTCATAGGAGTGGTCGGATCCAATTTTAAAACAGTCGTAAGGTCTCAACCGAAAAGGTTGGTGGACCTGAAAATAAAAACAAATGGAAGGCATAGGGAGGGGGTTTTAATCAATTTGCGTTTAAAAAATTATTGAAATTCCTGATATAGATTCCAGATTTTCTCAGCGGCGTGGTCCCACGTTAACTGTTCCAGTTCGTTATGAGCATTTTCGCACAATTGGTGATTCAATGCATTATATTTCAGCAATGCATAAATATAATTTGCGTATTTATCTGTATCCCAAAAGTCGGCCTTCAAGGATGAATTGATAACTTCCGCAGCACCCGACTGCCGGGAGAGTACAGTAGGTACGTGATGTTGTACTGCTTCTAAAGCTGTTAACCCGAAGGGCTCTGACACCGAAGGCATAAAATAAACGTCGGCCATATTGAGAAGCTCATCTACTTTAGATTTTGTTAGAAACCCGGTAAAGATGAATTTGCTTCCCATCTTTTTATACGCGGACGTTTCGAGGATATGGGTAAATTGATCCCCGATACCGGCTACTACAAACTTCACGCGGGGATATACCCGGGAAACTTTTTCAGCAGTTTCCAATAAAAATTCCGGACCTTTCTGATGCGTTATTCTCCCCAGAAAGACCACCAGTTTATCTCGAAGGCGATGCATGGTTCGAAGTTTTTCGGCAGTGTCTATACCGTTGTGAACAACAGATATTTTTGCTCCATCGATACCGTAGTGTTTTATGATTTGTTCCTTCGTGAAGTTGCTTACTGAAACGATCCGATCGGCGATTAACATAGCTTCTTTTTCGAGCTGATATATTTCATTTTGGACTGTTTCTCCTGCGCGATCTGTCTCCAATGAATGAACATGTAGTATTAGTGGTTTTTTTGTTATTTGTTTTACATGAATTCCAGCCGGAAAAGTTATCCAATCATGCGCATGAATAACATCAAATTTTTCATGCTCTGCTAATTGCCCGACCAGCTTGGCATACAGGGAAATTTTGTAAACGATATCGTGACCATATATCTCCTTTTCTTCAAAAATTGTATGGATCGTTTCAAGCTTTTTCTGTTTCGTAATCGCCGTATCTAATTCATCCAGTTTATTCTTTAGAATTTCTTCGTTGATGTGATGGTATGGACTTAGTGTGAGGGGAATGCTATGGAGTTCAGAAACTAAATTTGCATAACTGAATTTAAGTGTCTCAAGATTCAACTCCTCAGCGACCGCCGCGTTGAGACCCACGATATTAACATTTGAGAAAGCAATATTGCCACTGTTGTTAGGGATAATAAGCTTGACTTCAACCTTATGGCTAAGTGCCTTCACCATGCCGTAGGTAGCGACTCCAAGGCCGCCACTAAAAAACGGGGGGAACTCCCATCCTAGCATAAGTACTTTCAAAGCGGTAATGTTTAACCAATCAATACAATTAAGATAACAAAGGAGAAACAACCCTCTCCTAAACGGGTACCAATGGCGATAGAATTCTGAAATTTTGTAGAAGAGGCTGAATTTCGTAAATCTATTCAGATAAAACTATGCGAGGCGAAGATTTAATTTCCGGGTTTGTAACCAGCGTTTCGTGCTTATTCCCTTTTGATATTCCCTTAACGTTAGAAGTAAAGGACTTCTTTTTAAGACCCCTCCTATTTTCGCTCCCTATACCCCTGGAATTCCGGGGTGCCTTTAAGCCACCGGAGTTTATGGAAACCTAGCGATAAAGTATTTAATCCAGAAAACGCCCAGTTCAAGTTCATCATATTTTTCCTTCATCGTAGCTGGACTTTATTAAAGTCCTTCTTCTTTGCTTATTGCCTATTACCTATTGCTCATTGTTCATTGCTCATTGTCCTATGCTTCCAATGGAAATAAAGCATAGATCCTCCAATCAGAACACCGCCGAAAACAGAAACCAAATAGCCCGCCGAAATAAAGAAATTCACCCAGCTCAAGCTGGCATATCCAAACTCCTTATAAAATAAAACGCCAATGCTGCCTAGGTAGCCAAACGCATCGGCTATGTAAATAAGGAAACCTACGGTACCAACGAATTTAAAAGCAGCCAGTAAGCGTTCAAAAAAAATACTGTTGAAAGGAATATAACCAAGATAAAGACCCATGCCTATTAAAATCATCCACCAGAGCGAACTAATGAGTTCCATTTGATATAAAAAAGTACTTAATCCAATTAAGACCATCCCAATGAAAATAATCAGGTGACTGATCATTAACGCCAGCTGATTATTCTTAATTGCCATCAGGCTTCCCATGACAATCAGAATAGCAATCGAAATCGGGATTTCGGTTGTAGTGAAAATTTCCGGCGAATTTCCAAACCCCAGCGATTTCCAGACGTCGGCCGAAAAGTTATCCCTGAACTCGCGAAAGGTGGTGAGCAGCATGTAGGTTAACGTAAACAAAATGATACCAGGCCAAAATGAATTGACGAACTTTTTACGTGAATCCTTATTCATTGGGAGGCGCCGGGTTCTCCGTTCTTCGTCTAATTCGGAAGGAGGAGGAAGTTTATCCAATAGCCATAAAAATAAAAGAAGGGGAGCTAAAAATACACAACAGGTTACGAATGGCATCCACATCTCCGAGACACCCCAATCACGCATGATAAAACCTCCAACTGATTTTGCGAAGCCGGCGGAAAAAATAAAACTTACCGACAATCCTGCTCCCAGCACTTCGGTATTTCTACGTCCTTCAAGGTATCCGAATATCATTCCCCAAACCAGGCCCAAGGGGAAACCATTTGTGAATAAGAAAACCATATTATAGGGAGCTGGAACAAGCCCAAAAAACAACCAGGAAATTCCCGCGGTGCCTACCATGAGTAAGATGCCGGTATAACGCGACGTCGGTCTTAACTCCGAGATAATTTTAATACCAACAAATTTTGAGAATGCGTAGCCGACCACCTGAAACGTGACCAGCCAAACTTTAAAACTGATGCCTCCATAACTCAGGCCATCGAATGTAGCAACAGCAAAGGTCTTCCGAAATGCATAAATACAAGTGTATAAGCAGAATGCCGTTGAGGTGGCATACACAGCAAACCAAAATCCACTAGTCTGTCTTAACCACTTGCCTATGCTAGCCTCACTGGATGATACCATGATCATTGAATGAAAATGGTTTCCAACTATTTTGATAAAGAACGCTCAGTGTTTTAAATCCAATATTTTTTAAGAGGGTGGCGGTTTGAGGGAACTGGTTAACAATATCCCGTTGATGGTGCGCATCGCTGCTGATTGTTACTGGAATTTCTTTTTCGTGCAATATCTCCAGTATCCACGGGCTAGGGTAAGTCGTCTCCGATTTTTTTTGATAGATGCCTCTTGTATTTACCTCGACGATAGCTCCGCTTTCTTTAATCACATCAATCGTCTTTTTGATTTCATGCTGATACCACGTATCCGTTTCATTAAAAAAACTGCCATCCAAATTTTGCATTTTGATTTTATCGAGATGGCCTATAACAGTGGGACAGGCCGTTGAAATCATTTCGCGTGTCAGCTCAAAATACCGGGTTATGACATCGCGTATGTTGTTATTAAAAATTTTCGAATATCCTTCAAGAAAAACTGCGTGTGTCCCATCGATTCCCCAGTGGGTCCCATCTGGTAACTTGTCTACGAAGTGAATTGAACCGATCGTATAATCCAGTATGTCCTTAAAGTGAGCTGGAGAAATAACGCCAGGAATAAAATCAACTTCCAATCCTTTATAAATTTGGACTTCAGAGTTTAACGTTTTGATTTTTTCGATGGAATTAATATAGTCTGTAAGTTGGTCGGACTTCATACACCACGAGGTTTCGAAGGGCACCGGTGCATGCGAAGAAAATCCCAGGCTAATTAAATTCAACTTCTCCGCTGTTTGAACGTAGTCCATCAGCTCCCCTTTTCCATCGCAATAGTTGCTATGTGTATGAAAATTTGACCACATAATCGTTGAGAAGTTAAGATTTGAGTTTCGGTAAAGATTGTAATAAAAAAGGAATTAAATTTGGCAAGCTCACTTGGTAAAGGGCTGCTAACCGAATGCTTGGAAAAAATAATATTAATACTTCACGTATTTTGCGTCAGTTCAATACGCGGGATATCTAAATTCAGCTTTTTATACCGATCGCTTTTTAGACGAGCTTTGGAATTTTGTTCAATCAGATCCTGTGTATAAGAATAAGACAACGATGATTCTCACCTGTGATCATGGACGTGGTACCAACGCAGAGGATTGGAAAAACCACGGTGACAACGTTGTCGGTGCAGATCAGGTGCGGGTGGCAGTGATAGGTCCGGATACACCGGCAACAGGCGAAGTAAAAAAGGAAAGTCAATACTATCAAAATCAAGTTGCCAAAACGATGGCTGCTTTTTAGGCGTAAATTATGTAGCCGTTAAAATCACAGGCGATGTAATCTTGCCGATGTTTAACTTGAAATAGATTTTTGGAAACACGAACAGAGGAACAAGAAGGACGGCGCCTATTGATCAGCTCGCTTTGTTAAATCGAAATTGTAACCGATTTGAAATTGAAAGCCCACGTTGTTTTCTTGTTTTGCCCCGTTTGATTTTATTAACATTTGATAGAGAAAACCACCTTGAATTGACAGTGCGTTATCAAACTGATAACCGAATCCTGTGAAAATCCTATTTTGATCAGGTTCGTGGAATGTTACGTGGTTGCCCCAACTAAAAAATGCTTCGTCATATACACTTAAATAAATGGACTTGGCTTCTATGGTGGGCCCATTGATCGGCATCCGCACCATAAAGCGATATCTAATTCTGTTTTGTTTGTTGGAATAACCCTCATCAACAATATCATTGTTCGTCATGGTATGAGATTCAATAAAACGTTGTTCTAGTCTTAAACGATGATCGATTTTCAATTTCGATAAAGAATGTTTGTAAAAAATTTGCTGCCAGATTCGATGCTCATTGTTCTTAAAAGAAGCAGGTTGCTCACCGTATAGATAGTTCCAGGTATAAACATATCCTAAGGGAACAACGAAGAGGTGGTCAGACAATTTAACTTCAAGGGCTGTTCTCGCCTGATATTGTTGTAGATCAAAATCACTTGCATATCGAAACTGTCCTTCCACCATCCACGTAAGCGTTTTACTCAATTTCAGGTTGCTGGACAAGGCAAACCATTCAAGGGGTTGATTAACGATTTCTCTATTTTTCGGCTGGGCAATTGCAAATTGAAGCGTTAAAATCTGGACACATAAAAGTGAACTAAACTTCATCATTTGACTACGCTTCTAATATTTCTGCAATGATACTATATTATGTTAATATTAAGTTGTTAATGTTAAATTAACACTAACTTAATATCAAACGGCGGTCAAATGTGTCTTTGAATAAGGAGATGGAAAAATTGAATGTCCCGAATACACGTAGTTTCATCTTAATTGTGCGGTTTCGGCTGCTAAACGGGACTGCGCGGGTTCTCGCGCAATCCCATTTCCATTCTGAGAAAGTCAGTTTAAACTAAAGCTCATAGGCTGAACCATTTTGACGTTTACGGGACGACCCCGCTGTTTGCCGGCTTTCCATTTGGTTAGCCTTAACACGCGGCAAGCTTCTTCATCGCATCCATTCCCGATGCCTTTTATTACTTTAAAGTGGCTAAGTTCCCCCTTGTTGTTTACGGTGAACTCAACAAATACTTTACCTCGAGTGCCGGTTCTTTGCGCTTGTCGAGGATATTTAGTTTGTTTCTGCAAGATCTTGTAAAAGGCTACCCATCCACCAACAGGTTCTGGCATGGTTTCCACAATTCGAAAAGTATCGGCTGGTGGTAATTCTTTTGGTACGTCTGTTAAGCCCAAGGTAAGGGATACATCAGGCTCGCCTTGGTCGATTGCCGGTGCAGGATTCGTTGGCTCACCAACGCCTTTGATTACTGTAAAACTAACTGCGATCGGCACGACTGGCCTAATGCGTATTGGTTTCGGAATCTCAGGATTTTTAAAATTCGTTGACCGGACCATATCGGGTATCATCGTTTCCGGTAGGTCTCCATTATAAGGGAGTTCAACCTTTTGAGAAGAAAAAGGAGTTTTCCATTCGAAGGCAGTAATTACCAAAATCAAGCTGACAATAAGACCCACATTTAAAAGCATACCCCGTTTCTGGTGTATGTCATACGTTGGATTTTTCTTTGGTTCCATGACTCATAAGGTTTAGAGTTTAGTAAATAGGAACCGCGCGGTACGACGTTATCACGTCATAAACATGTTTGGCTTAAAATGCCAGTACATGGGGTAAGTCACAACATTTCAGTTGAAATATTAATTATTACCTAGACTTGATGGAAACGTTGTATAGCTAATTAATTCCATTAAATTTAATTTGTCGAAGGACTTGTTTTTGGCCTCCTGGCCAGTACGATGTTACTTGTGCGCTATTGAATTGAGAGGCTTATTACTCACGCTGGCTATGTTAATCGGAAGTTGTTTATGAAATTTATTAACGAGAGAAAAATTGGTTTTATTTTTTTCGACGTGTCTTTCTTTTAGAAAAACCAAAAATG
>CAZAHL010000016.1:0-45614 GCA_964484845.1 uncultured Chryseolinea sp.
TTTAAGACAGAGGCGAGTCGCGATATTAAGTATGTCAGTATCTCTGTAGTACCTACTTCTGAAGATACACTTTCCGTCCAGGAAGATCTGGCGCGTGCCGTGTCCGAGTTTAAAAATACCCAGGAAGATTCTACGTATGCTGCGGCAAACACCGAAGGTCAAAATCCTTTTTCAAAATACACGCCTTCAACACTGCCAGCCTTCGTTGACAGTGATAGCCTTATCCAGGGAAAAGTGATCGGACCGTTCCTGGATGGAGAGACCTATAAAGTTGTTAAAATTTCTAAAATCTTTAAGGATACTGTGTTCAGTGCCCGCGCTAAACATATTTTAATAAAGTGGGACGACACAAATGAAGCCTCCAAAAAAGTGGCAAAAGAAAAGGCACAAACTATCTTAAAAGAGATAAAAGGCGGAGCTGATTTTGGAGCCAAAGCCCGGGAATTTGGAACCGATCAATCGGCTTCACAAGGAGGCGACCTCGGTTGGATTACAAGCGGCCAAATGGTAAAACCATTTGAAACGGCTGTGTTTGGAGCTGCTAAACCTGGCTTGTTAAACAACCTGGTGGAGACTGATTACGGTTATCACATTGTCGAGGTGACAGAAGTAAAAAATAATACGGCGTATCAACTTGCCATTGTCGAACGTCAGATTAGTCCAAGCGATGAGACCCTAAACAACGCTTTCCGGAAAGCTGAAGTTTTTGCCAGTGATCTGGCGAATCTTAATGATTTTGAAATACGAGCGAAAGAACAAGGTCTTACTGTATTGGAAGCAAAAAATATTCTTGCTGGTGACAGACGGATCGGTACGTTAGGAGAAGCGCGACCATTGGTTCAATGGTTGTTTCGTGATGCATCGAATGGAGATATCTCTCAAGTATTTGATCTACAAGAGCAAAATGTAGTCGCGATCATGACAGGAGAAGTCGAAAAGGGTTACAAACCTCTGGAATCTGTCAAAGCAGAAATCACTCCGGCCGTCCGGAATGAATTAAAAGGCAAGACTATATTAGAAAAATTAGGAGGTTTAAAGGGCACGCTCGAAGAAATTGCAACCGGTTATGGCCAGGATGCAAATGTTTATTCCAGTAGCGATTTGAAATTAAGTAGTAATTCACTTCCTACCGTAGGGTTTGACCCGCAGGCCGTTGGCCTTGCTTTCTCACTTGAGAACGGAAAACGGTCCAAACCGGTAGCCGGTGAAAATGGCGTGGTGATAATTGAAACCCTCAACAAGACAGTTGCCCCTGCTCTAACAGATTACAGTACTTATAAAACGCAACTGGAACAAGGTAACACCAACCGCAGTAGCAGCGGTATAGCCGAAGCAATTAAAGAAAGTTCCAATATTGAAGATAAGCGCTACAAATTTTATTAAGTCGTATTATTTAATGGCAGTTTCTCTCTAAGTCAGAGATCTGCGGTTTTTTAAATATGGATCAAAACTGGATCGATTCTTTTAGGGAAAAGTTAGACCAGCATTATACATGGCCTTCGTTGTATGTATTTAAGTTTATCGTGCCTACTGGTAAAGAAGATGAAGTCAAGCAATTATTTCCCTTTCATACAACAACCGAAAGGTTGTCAAGGCAAGGGAATTATAAAAGTCTAACAGCTCAAATGCTGATGCCTTCTGGTGACGCGGTTATTGAAATTTATGTTCAGGCCTCCAAGATTGAGGGCATTGTGGCGCTTTGACTCATCCTGCACCGCAATTGTCAACTCAGCAGGTGAACGATTACAATATTGAAAACGGTAACTAGCAAATAGAAACGTATGAAATGGACGACTGAAAAAAACAAACTGAAGAAAACTTTTACGTTTACAGACTTCAATGAGGCCTTTGGTTTCATGACCCGCGTTGCAATCCTGGCGGAAAAAATGGATCACCATCCAACCTGGACAAACACATGGAATAAAGTAAGCTTTGAATTGTCTACCCATGATGCCGGAGATATTGTTACCGAACGCGATCGTAAACTTGCTGAGGCGATTGATAAGTTACTAGAATAAGCTGCCGGTTTACATGGAGAAAATCGATATGATCTATGGCACGCGTGCCGTGATAGAAGCTATTGCTGCGGGGAAAGAAATTGACAAAGTAATGATCCAGTCAGGGCTTACTAACGATTTAGTGAAGGAGCTTATAGCCGTTGCCAAAAATAATAACGTACCCATAGCTTTTGTTCCCGCGGAAAAACTTAAGAGGATATCAACAAAAAACCACCAAGGAGTAATTTGCCTGCTGTCAGTGGTTCCCTATGCCTCTGTCGATGACATTATTTTTAAAGCTTATAACGAAGGACGTGAACCCTTTCTTTTGATTCTCGATCGTATTACGGATGTTCGGAATTTTGGAGCCATTGTACGCACTGCAGAATGCGCGGGAGTTGATGGCATCGTGATTGCGGAGAAGGGAAACGCACCCATTAGCAGCGATGCCATGAAAACTTCAGCCGGTGCGTTGAATCACATGCCCATTTGTCGGGAAAAAGATTTAAAAAAGACCATTCAGCTACTTCATGATAATGGTATCCGGGTAGTAGCATGCACTGAAAAAACCGAGCAAAATCTTTATGCCGTTACTCTTACCGGGCCCATTGCCCTTATTTTGGGTTCAGAAGAAGATGGAATTTCTGATGTACTTCTCCGAACCGCAGATGAACTTGCACGATTGCCACTGAAAGGTAAAATTGGTTCTCTAAATGTCTCTGTTGCAGCAGGCGTCGCTTTGTATGAGGTTGTAAGGCAAAAAGGATAATCCTTCGTCATGATGGGAAGCAGGTATTCTCTTCGCATCAAAAAAAAGAACCCATTTCAAAATTTATCCTCACTCGCTGATTCAAAAGACATTTTATAACGCTCAGGTACCGCATTGGTTCGCATAGAGCCAACCGAGACAGAAGGATAAATTTCTTCCAGGGTTCGGACTTCATTCATAAAAATCCTCCGGCTTATCTGGTGGCGATTTAATTTGGATGGATTATCTATTCCGGATGCAGCCATCAGTTCCACAAAACTTTCCACTGTGTTCTTATGATAGTTAGCAACGCGAACTTTTTTATCCTCGACCACCAATCCGCCCACTAGTTCTGGATCTTGCGTTGCTACCCCAGCCGGGCACGTATTTTTATTGCACTCAAGAGCCTGAATGCAACCTAAGGCCATCATCATGGCTCGCGCGCTGTTACACATATCGGCACCCAACGCGATGGCTCGCAAAAGTTGGAATCCCGTCAGAATTTTTCCGGAAGCTCCAATTTTGATGTGATCCCGGATACCAAAACCCTTCAGCATATTATCGACAAAAGCTAGGCCGTCAAGCAATGGCATACCCACAAAATTGGAAAACTCAGGAGGCGCCGCACCAGTTCCCCCTTCTCCACCATCCACTGTAATGAAATCGGGATATAAATCTAACGCTACCATAGCTTTGCAAACAGAAATGAACTCACTCTTTCTACCTACGCACAACTTAAACCCTACAGGTTTACCACCCGATAATTCGCGGAGCTTTTGCAAGAAAAGTATCATCTCCTTGGGTGTGGAAAAGGCGCTGTGAAAGGGCGGGGAAAAAACAGTGGTGCCGGGTTTAACCAACCGGATCGCCGCCACTTCGGGAGTATTTTTCTTCCCAGGTAATATGCCTCCGTGTCCAGGTTTAGCGCCTTGTGAAAGTTTTATTTCAATCATTTTTACTTCCGGTCGCGTCGCATTTTTTACAAATGCTTCCGGAGAAAATTTTCCTTCCTCATCTCGCGCACCAAAATATCCGGTTCCAATCTGCCATATTATATCTCCACCTTGTTTTAAATGGTACGGACTTAATCCTCCCTCGCCCGTGTTGTGCGCAAACGATCCAATCTTTGCGCCCGCATTTAATGCCTCAACGGCATGGCTACTGAGCGATCCGAAACTCATCGCAGAGATGTTGAGAATACTCGCTTTGTAAGGTTGCTTGCAATCTTTGTTCCCCACTAATACGCGAGGATGATGGTCTACCGCGTGAAAATCCATTGGGACAATCGAATGACTCATCCATTCGTAACCTTCGGAATAAACATTTAATTGAGTCCCAAAGGGCGTTGTGTCAATCTGTTTCTTGGCACGTTGATAAATAACGGAACGATCGTTTCGGTTGATGGGTGCCCCATCGGTGTCATTTTCCACGAAATATTGTTGGATTTTCGGACGAAAATCCTCGAACACATATCGCAATCGTCCGAGCAAGGGGAAATTGCGTCTTATGGATTGCTTTGTTTGGACCATGTCAACAACACCCATGTATATTAAAGGGATAATTAATACGAAACCAAGCAAGGCCCAAATCCAGTAATAAAAGGACCACAGTAAAATTCCCAGCACAGCTATCGTGCTAACAAGAACAAAGCTTTTTCTCATAAGGGTTTAAGGATGACAATCAAATATAGCAAAATCAAAATCCCGGACGAATTCCCAAAACCTGAAAGCGATTCCCTTAAGACGAGTAAAAATTTTAATTATAGAGAATAAAAGATGGAGCTCTGACAAAGCTTCCACTGTACTTGATGCGCAAGTTGCTTGCAACGCTTATCTTAAATCGACTGATATCTTCGACAACTCTGGGGTAATAAAAGAACTTTAACTCAATGGTACCAAATACAAGGTTTTCATTTCGCGTACGCACGCCGGAACCTAATCCAATATACGGTATGTCATAAAAAAGCGTCCTGTTTTTTTCCGCAATCATCGCGACGTCTGCAAAGACAATCGGAGCGATTCTAAAACCCAATAACTTCCACGGAGAGTAAAGGACAAGCTCATATCGCGCATGCAAACGCTTTGTTCCTAGCAAACTATCGGCACGGAAACCTTCTAATCCGAAAGTATAGTTAACGTCTAAGAGTATATTGGTACGTTGATTAAAAACGTAGGTAAAGTCAAGGTCAGCGGATTGTCTGATCAAAAACTTCCGGTAACTCTTAAGCCTGCTAAAAAGCTTACCCGATAAAAGTAACGTAGCATCTTCCCAACGTCCCTGATAAGGAAACCCTCCAGTCCGGAAGGATAGGGTGTAAAAATTTCCCCCCGAATGCACGAAGGATTTTTCGGCATCAAAACCGATATAAGCTCTTTTCAAGCCTAGCAGATTTTGCCAGCCAGCAAGGATTGAAAATGTGTGTCCATAGGGAACGTCTTCCGTCCGGCCAAACCCGTATACATATTGTGTTTTATAAAATTCCTGTTTAAAAAAAGTAAAAGCTCCAAGGCCAAATGTTCGACTATTAAAAGCCGGATTTAGCGAATCCTGGGACTGTAGAGGTTTACGGGAAAATTGTTGTTGGAATATGCGGGCACTTATAAAACGCCTGCTTCGATTGGTGTGATTATTTTTTACGCCTAAGTTATATCCTGCCCAGATATCCTTCACGTTATACCGATACCTTCTGAATATAGCATCTTCTGCATTATAAAAATTTTTAGACCAATTACGGCTAAACTCTAATCCTCCGGCCAATAAAGAGAAAGGTGAAACAAGGGAGCGATCCACTCTGAAATAGTACGCCTCCTCCAATTCATTGCCATAACTGCTGCCGGTATTCAATTGCGTGTAGGCTGCCGTGACATTAGCAAGACTTCCACCCAAACTGCTTTTGCTATAATAGACTTCATAACCAAAGTTCGGATCGCGCTGCCGATCGTAATGCCCGCTGAATTGAAGGCGCTGACCCCACCCCAGAATATTTGCATCGTATAGTTTAAATTTTGTTTCATCCGCGCCTCTGGGACTAAAGCTTCCCCCAAGGCTGAACACGTCGCGAGTCACTATCAATACGTCCACAGAATCTTGCGTACTGGAGAGCGGGACTACAATAATCCGAGCGTCAACAATGAAATCCAGATCGCGGATGTAACGCTCGTTATCCGCCAAGGTGTAAGGATTTAAAGGTCGCTGTTCACGAAAAAACACATGATCACGAATAACCCATTGCTTCGATGTACCATGAACAGCATTACCAATCTTTACGAAGGAATTTTTAACGGTCCGCGTAGTGTCGGTGATGCTTCTTTCGAAGTCAATGTGGTTAATGATGATCTGCCGGACGATTTTACCTTCATAAGGCAGAAATGCCTGCTCACTTCGAATGTTAAGTACTTCTTCAGTCTGAGGTTTGCGCGTAACACTTTTAAGGATTTCCTGAGATACTTTGTTGTCGATTACGGCGTCGATAGCTCGATTCGTGGTATCGCCTTTAGGGGCTTCACCTGAATCGGATTTTTCCTTGTCCTGAGCGAATGAAATTTGCAAAACGAAGGCATAAATTGCCAAAAGGATCCAAATTCGTCTTCGGTAAACCATGTTGAAAAGAAACCTCCTGCTATTGGATGCTTAAAGAAACCGGCCACGGCCAGGTTCTCTTGCTCGTAGTTTTAGTTTAGGGCTTCGACGGATTTAACTTCTCCCGGCATCATCCGTGTAAAAAGGTTTTCAATCCCAGCTTTTAAAGTAACGGTGGAAGAAGGGCAACCGCTACAGGAACCCTGCAATTTTACTTTTACGATTCCATCCTGAAAGGAATGATACGTTATAGCCCCACCATCCTGCTCTACAGCGGGACGAATGTATTCCTCTAAAATAGTCTTGATCTTTTTAATGGTGTCGGTTTCTTCCTCTGGCGGGGGTATTTCGCCATCATCTGTAATATCGATGATAAGTTTTCCCTCTTCCAGATACTTTTTAATGAAATCCTTAAGTATACTTTGAATTTCAAGCCACTCCACTTCCTGTTTCTTTGTTACAGTGACAAAATTTCCCGCAACGAAAACGCGGTCAACAAACGGGAATGTAAATAGTTCCTTTGCCAACGGCGAAATAGAAGTACTTTCTACATCGGGAAAATCAAAACTCAACGCTTCGGGCACCAGCATCTCATTTACGACAAATTTTAATGAGTTGGGATTGGGATTCGACTCGAGGTAAATCTGAATATTCTTGGGTACCGCTTGTAACATAGTTTCTGGTTGCTTAAAATTCAAACAAATTTAAAAAATTTAAGTTCGAATAACCTCTTGCAAACGTAAAAGGTCAATCTTAAAAAACCAGGGAGTAGGCGGAACGTCAACTTTTTTTATATTGCCTTATCTCTAGTGTCATGTCAACACGGTTTGGACGTATTTGAAACCAGCTTTGAGCTAGGAGTTATGAGCTTTGAGAAACTGCTCATAGCCCATAACTCGTGGCTCGTGGCTTCGGAAACACGACAATATTAAGTCGACACGACACTAGGTCGGCCTTTTACTTTTAAATCCAGGAACATTGAGTCAGAAAAGGATCATTCAAATTATTCTTGCCCTGCTGGCAATTGCCACTATCCTGCATCTAGCTCAATATTATGCAGATCTATCCATACCTCATCAACTCCTGATAGCAAGCCGGTGGTTAACGTGGCTCTTTGTAATTATTTATGCTATTAACAAAAAGTCTCTCACGACCTGGATTCTGGTCAGCATGATTATCGGAGTCGAAATCGGCTTGAATTTTCCAGATTTTGCTCCGAAACTATCCGTACTAAGCAAGATCTTCTTGCGGCTTATAAAAACTATAATAGCACCCATTCTTTTTGCCACTTTAGTCGTCGGCATCGCAGGCCACTCGAACCTAAAACAAGTCGGGCGGATGGGGTGGAAATCAATTCTGTATTTTGAAATTGTCACAACACTTGCCTTGGTAATCGGCATCTTTGCCATTAACATAACAAAAGCAGGGCAAGGGATCGTTTTGCCTGCGGGATTTAAACAGGATTTGCCTGAAGCGAAAGCCCAGGGATGGGAGGATGTAGTTCTCCATGTCTTTCCGGAAAACTTTGTTAAGTCCATCTATCATGGTGATGTGCTCCCTATTGTGCTATTCAGTGTAACCTTCGGTATTGCGCTGGCACTATTACCGGCGCCGAAGAAAAAACCAATACTGGATTTTACAGAAAGTTTGGCTGAAACCATGTTTAAATTTACCAACATCATCATGCATTTTGCGCCTTTTGGAGTAGGTGCTGCTATCGCTGTAACGGTTGGTCATTTAGGGATTGATATTCTTATGTCGCTGCTTAAACTTTTGTTTACTTTATATGGCGCCTTGCTTGTTCTCCTATTCGGCGTTTTGCTACCCATAGCCTTAGCGGTAAAGGTTCCTGTCCGGAAATTTATCCGGGCTATATCTGAGCCTGTGTCTATTGCCTTTGCTACTACGAGTTCTGAGTCTGCGCTTCCAAAAGCGTTGGAAAATATGGAAAAGTTAGGCGTACCTCGTAAAATCGTTTCGTTTGTACTTCCTACCGGTTATACCTTTAATTTGGATGGAAGCACTTTATACCTCGCGCTAGCTTCTGTATTTGTCGCGCAGGCTGCCGGAATTGATCTTTCAATAGGCGACCAGATATTAATGGTTTTTACCCTCATGCTTACCAGCAAAGGAGTGGCGGGCGTGCCACGCGCTACCCTGGTAATCTTGTTAGGTACAGCGGCTTCTTTTGGATTGCCACTTTGGCCAATCATGGCTATTCTTGGAATCGATGAGCTTATGGATATGGCGAGAACCTCCGTCAATGTAATCGGCAATTGCCTGGCTACAATCATCATTGCTAAATGGGAAGGTGAGTATACCGAGCCAGAAGGCGATATAAATTTTGATTAACGCAAACGAGCTTCGTCAACGTTAAGTCCTGCCTAAGACACCTTGGAGGTTTTATTTCTGAGTAAAAAATCTGCCATTACTAACGAAGCCATAGCCTCAACAATCGGTACTGCTCTAGGCAAAACGCACGGATCGTGTCTGCCTTTTCCACTCACGGTTGTTTCATTACCTTGTTTATCAACACTGGCTTGATCTTGCATGATGGTAGCCACGGGTTTAAAAGCAACATTAAAATAAATATCTTCCCCGTTGGTAATACCTCCTTGAATCCCTCCTGAAAAATTGGTCTTCGTTCTGATTCTTCCTGCATCATTATAAAACTCATCATTATGCTGGGATCCACGCAAGGTGACCCCATCAAAACCGCTTCCGTATTCAAAACCTTTTACGGCATTGATACTCAGCATAGCTTTGCCAAGCTCCGCATGAAGTTTGTCGAACACAGGCTCTCCTAAACCAACCGGAGCATTCTCAATGACACACGTTACAATACCTCCTATTGTGTCGCGATCCAACCTCACCTGGTCAATCAGTTCAATCATTTTTTCTGCCGTTTTTTCATCCGGGCACCGCACAATGTTATCCTCCGTTTTCGTTAGATCAAGTTGTTTATAATGAGGAGTCACAATTTCACCGACCCGGGAAACAAAAGCGCTGATCTTGATATTGTTGTTTCTCAATAGGAGTTTCGCAATGGCTCCTGCGGCTACACGGGCCGCGGTCTCACGTGCTGAGCTTCGTCCTCCACCTCGGTAATCCCGGTTTCCGTATTTTGCATCGTAGGTAAAATCGGCATGCGAGGGGCGAAATGTTTCCGCAATATGCCCATAGTCCTTACTTCGCTGATCTTGATTTTCTATAATTAAAGCAATAGGCGTACCGGTAGATTTACCTTCAAAAACACCAGAAAGAATTTTAAACGTATCATCTTCCTTGCGTTGAGTGGTTATTTTACTTTGGCCCGGTTTTCTTCTGTTTAATTCGACTTGAATAAAATTTTCGTCTATTTCCAAACCCGCCGGACAACCATCGATGACTACGCCAATAGCTGGACCGTGTGATTCGCCAAAGGTTGTGATTCTAAATAGGGTACCGTAGGTGTTCGACATTCGATTTTAGATTGTAGATTGACGATTGTAGATTGACAGGAGCTTCAAAATATCTACGAACTTTAAGAATTGATGATTTAGATTTGCGATTGTAGATTGACTGGTAATTTCGGAATGGTTATGAACTTCAATCGGGCTCAATCTACAATCGTAAATCTACAATTAAATTATTTTCGGAGCACAAGATAAGCGGAAGCTGTCAACATCACCAAAATAAAACCATTGAATGCCCAGTTCTGCCATTGATTATCTTTTATTGAGTGCAATGAATTATCTGCAAATTCAATTTTATCGTAAAAGTTGCCGACATCGCTTGATTGGATAGCTTCATTCTTTTTACTCTCTCCAGTTACGTTTACAATAAGTTTTGACTTTAAGGTATCATATTTCTCTTGACGCGGATTAAAAAATACCCATTGAAAATAATCACCCAGATCATATTTTCCAGGTTCTTTGGGTATCATAAAATAGTCGAACGACTTAGTCCCGGTCACGCGGTTTTTTTGCCGCGTAATATCTTGTCGTACGTTGGGTTCATAAAATTCAAAGCTGCCATCGCCTTTCGTTACGGGTTTTGTAATCGAAGAGATGTTTCCTTCACCATAAATGTTAAAATTGTACCCTGCGCTTTGGCCTGATTGTAATTCTTTGCTTCGAATCCGTTCATCCAGCTTATAATCTCCAACTGCTACTGCATTTCGAAGTGGATGCGGCGGGAGTTCTTTTACGGTTATCCGTTTTGCCTTGGTATAAAATTTTTTAAAATCTTCCTTTCTGTTTTGTCCAAAGAAGGACGGGTTTTTAGCCACTTTATATTTGATCATCTCTAGCCCTACACTGGGAAAATTTATAGTTTCCGTATTCAGGGGAAAATAGGTGGCCTGATAAACTTTGTATTGGGTATAGTCTCGGCCATTGATCTTCACGCTCTCTCCTTCTATGTTTTCAATATTAAAATTTTCTTCCCAGCAGGTTGTCGGTTTTATCTTTTTCAAGATCTCGGCCAATTGTCTGCCGAGTTCATAAAACTGAAGAGGCGCCCGGTTATCCTGTGAAACAAAAAAAGAAAGAGTCGCATTAAAGCCTTCACCAATATAAACCTCCTCTTTAGTGGTAGTGAGTGCCAAAAAAGCATCCTCTTTTATGTCTACAAACTCAGTATCACCCTCGTTAAAAAAATCATCTGTTGGGCTGCGGTCAAAGAAATTCTTAAAAGGATCACGTTGCTGTTGCTGCAGGGGGGGGCCGACCTTTACCTTTTTTCCTGGAACATTTACCGGCTTGTCGTTAACTCTTAAGGTGAACGTAGGAACGGTAATTGTTCCTTGTTGACTTGGTGCATAGGTCATGATAACACTTTGGGAAGAGGAAATCTGCCCATTGACAATGTTCGTTGTGGATTGAGTTGATTGTCCGCGTTTTCGAAATCCCTTTATTTCAGGGAAATTGTCATAACTTTTTAGCCGATCGTTTTGCACCGTTATCGTGATCGTCCATATTTGATTTTCCCCAATCTCATCAGGCCCAAGTGTAATTTGAACTTGAGCCTGTGCGATTGAAAAGATATAAAGAAGAAATAAAAGACTTAAAAAAAACTTCATCGAAAAGACCATTCGTATACAAACTTCGTTAACTAACTAGCAGGCTCAAAAATAGAGCAATAGGATTACAACAATAAAGCGTAATCGCTCTAAATTTGGTTCAAAACCATCAAAATCCGTCCAAATGACGGTTTTTTATTTAGATGAACAAAAGTTGGCAATTGTTCTTTTAGATAAGTAAACAATTTTATAAATTAACAGTTGTTAGGGAAACCTATTTTTTAATCTTACTAAACATCATGCTAAACTATGTAAAAACAGTGCTCACCAAAGTGAGTTTTAGTGCTCTTCTCTTTGAAAAAGAGCTTCGAAAGGCCATAAAGGTACTTGTGGCTGAGGAAGTAACCGAACTCAAGCGCTGGTGTTACACCAGCTTTGGGAATGAACATGAAGCAATTTTAAACCGATGCTTTGTAACAGGTTAAAAAAAAATTAAACTACGAACTATGAAAAAAGCCCTTCGAATAGATGGGCTTTTATTTTTTACGGGTGCTTATGTGCCGATATAATGTCAGGTTCCTAGTTGTGAGCTACAAGCCTCAAGCTACGAGCCGCAAGTAGGTTGTGCTAACAACTACTCGATTCGATACGTGCTGTACCCGGAAAATAGTTGTTGTAAACAGAAAGTAATTGAGTCTCCTCGATAATCGCTGAAACAACTTGAGGCTTGTAGCTTGAGACTTTGAGGCACAGCTAGGATCTAAGTAACGTCCAAACAGTGTTGACACGACACTAGTCATCAGGTTGTATAAATGAAATATTTCGTTTTAATCCTTCAAACTTCGTTCGCTTGAGAGGTGAATTCTTAAAAATTTTCATAAAGACTTCGTCTGTAATTTCCCTCCATTCCTGTTTCGTTATGGTCGTTAATTCGTGGTGTGGATCAAATCGTTCTTCAGAATTAGATCTTGAAAAACTGTTCCATGGGCAAACATCCTGACAGATGTCACAACCGAAAATCCAGTTTTCAAATTTTCCTTTTACCTCTACCGGAATTTGTTCTTTCAATTCAATCGTGAAATACGAAATGCACTTACTTCCATCTACCACATACGGTTCAGCTATAGCATCCGTTGGACATGCGTCCATACACGCAGTGCATGTGCCACAAAAATCTTTAATTGCATGATCCTGCTCCAACTCAACATCGAGGATCAGTTCTGCGATAAAAAAGAAACTACCCATCTTCTGATTCAGAAGTAAACTATTTTTTCCGATCCAACCCAATCCACTCCGTTGCGCCCAAGCACGTTCCATTACCGGGGCAGAGTCAACGAATGCACGCCCTTGTATTTCACCGATCTCCAGCTGAACATTTTCCAGCAAGATTTTCAGCTTATCCTTAATGACAAAATGGTAATCTTCACCATAGGCGTACTTGGCGATTTTATAATCATCTTTTTTTCCCAGATCTTTTTTAGGATAATAATTATATAGCAGGCTTACCACCGATTTCGCGCCTGGAACTAGCAGTGTGGGATCTAACCGTTTATCAAAATAATTTTCGAGATAGCCCATTTTTCCCTGATATCCCCGCTTCAGCCATTCTTCTAATTTGGGCGCTTCGTCTTTTAAAAATTCGGCTTTTGATATCCCACAAAAACTAAAACCCAATTTGGCTGCCTCCTGCTTGATTAAAAACGCCCATTTTTCGTTGTTGGATGCCACGTTTTGATGCTCCTGGTTTTTTAGGCAAGTTATTTAAGAAAATGCAATCCCTTTAAAGATCATGTACTTATCTCCCTTAAATTGCGTTGGAACCTTTGGCGTTACGAATGAAATTGAGTCCAATAAGATCATAATATGAAATATCGGTCATCCCTTTTTCAAGTTTTTTTAGTCGTTTCCTTTCTTTTTATCCAAGCGTGCAGCGACGACAAGGAACCGGGTAATCCCGCAGAGAAACCGGTTCTTGTCAGTGCCAACCTTGTTTATACGATGACAGCATCGCAGATTCAACTGCTTGCGGACTTTTCTGGCTTGGGTATCAATGCAACTGAATTCAAGTATGATATTGAGATTTACAAGGTCGTATACAAAACTCCCTACGATGGGGCAACCATAAACGGCTCGGGGTTGATTGTTCTTCCGAAGACAACACAGGAAGTTGGTATGTTAAGCTTTCAACACGGCACCCTGATCAATCGGAATGAAGCCCCCTCCAATTTTTCTGTCTCGGAGAACACTTTATTGTATGGCGCGATCGGATCTGCAGGATTTATTGGAGTTATCCCCGATTACCTCGGGTTCGGAAGTTCGTCATCCATTTTACATCCTTATTATGTAGAAGATCTAACTGCCTCTGCCGTAATAGATATGTTAAAAGCGGCAAATGAGTTAGCAGAACAAAAAGCTATCACTTTTAACGGAAAGCTTTTTTTAGCAGGCTACTCGGAGGGCGGCTATGCTACCATGGCAACGCATAAAGCCATTGAAGAAGATGGTTTAGACGGATTTAACCTCGTGGCTTCATTTCCTGCTGCCGGAGCGTACGATCTAAAGGGAGTTCAGGAACAGATTTTTGCATTAGAGCAATACGATAACCCTCATTACCTGGCTTATCTGGCGAGAGCCTATCAACTTGAATACGATCAGAATAATTTGCTGACGGATTTATTTAAAGCGCCTTATGCAGCGCTAATCCCATCGCTTTTCGATGGTCAAAAGGGAGCCGACGCCATCGATGCTCAACTCACATCCTCGCTTTCAGATTTAATCCAACCGGATGTACGAAGCAATATAGACACGGATCAAAGGTACGATTACCTCGTAGACGCATTTATGGAGAATAGTTTAACCGACTGGACGCCGCAAACCAAAATGTTTATGTATCATGGTTTATCCGATGAAACAGTGCCGTACCAAAATTCCGTTGATACGTACAATAGGCTCTTGGCTAACGGTGCCTCCGTTAATACGATTTCATTAACTTCTCTCGAAGGCACTCATAGCACCGCCATCCAACCGTATATCATCGATTTTATTCCCAAGCTGCTGGCATTGAGATGATGCTCAGCCCGAATGAATAAGAAATCAGGGCGGTGTTAATTCCAAAGTTTTTCAGGATAAGCTCCGTAAGCGATGAGCACCTTTATTTTTTGGGAGACTTCTTCTTTATCCTCTTTGTACGTTACACCAAACCAATTATTGCTTCCAGAGATAATTTGTACTTTCCCTGCGTTCTCCTTAATTAATTCATTGACAATAAGAGGTATGTAGAATTCAGATTTTAAATTGGTGTGATTATCTTTTAAAAATTGATGAAATTCCTTCAACGAGAACTCAAAAATGTTGGGATGAAATCCCCAGAAATTCATCGAGGTTGGTACGTCGGGGCTTAGTTCTCGATCACCTTCTTTTTCCCTGGAGATTATCATTCCGTTCTCTTTCACAATGGTAGTCCGTTCAACAACCGTTTTTAAAAAACCGTCGGCATCACGCTCACCACATCCCCTTGACACGCTCCCATGTTCGGACAATACATCTTTTAAAGTGTACCCAACCATGGCATGTTCTCCCAGTGTATCTTTTTCAAAAAATTCTGCAATTGCAGCGAAAGATTCCTTTCCATAAAAATCATCTGCGTTGATGACTACAAATGGTTCGCGAATGACGTCGCGGGCACATAACATGGCGTGACCGGTGCCCCAAGGCTTTGTACGTTCGGAATTCTTAAATTGATCGGGGATCAGTTTGTCCAGTGATTGAATGACAAATTCAACTTCAACTTTGCCTTTTAATTTGGGAAGAAATTTCTCCTTCACTGTTTCCAGAATTTCTTCTCGAACGATGAACACTACCTTTGTAAATCCAGCGCGTAACGCATCAAATAGGGAGTAGTCCATTATCGTTTCGCCATTCGGACCGAAGCCGTCTATTTGTTTTATCCCTCCATAACGGCTTCCTATGCCGGCAGCCAAAACCAGAAGCGTAAGTTTTTTTTCCGTGTTATTTGTAGTGTCCATTTGAGTTTAGTTTATTTCAGCATTGTTTTTTCAAACTGTTCGCGCAAACATTCAAAATATTTATTCCCTCATCATGATAAAATCGCGGTGAAAATGGTGACATTGGAAATATTTTTATTAATAAATGCCCAAAAATAAAGGTTTACCTGAATTTATAGCGAAAAGCCTTCTGCTTACATAAAAAAGTAAAAAGTTCGATAACCAAATCCTGACCGATTATGAGTAGCCATCAAAGATCTTATGTCCTCCCCATGGTAATTATTGGGGCGTTGTTTTTCATATTCGGATTTGTGACTTGGCTGAACAGCGTGCTGATACCTTTTTTAAAGCAGGCGTGCGAGCTTACCGATTTCCAAGCATACTTCGTGACCTTTGCTTTTTATATCTCGTACTTCGTTATGGCGATACCCTCCTCCATGATACTCAAAAGGACAGGTTATGCCAAAGGAATGTCGATTGGCTTGGGCATAATGGCCCTGGGTTCAATCATCTTTATTCCCGGTGCGCTCATCCGATCTTATCCAATATTCCTTTTTGGCCTGTTCGTACAGGCAACGGGAATGACACTGTTGCAAACAGCTTCCAACCCGTACATTACTATTCTCGGACCTATTGAAAGCGCGGCGAAAAGAATAAGCATCGTAGGCATATGCAATAAAATAGCTGGCATGACGGGCATCCTGATACTTGTGGAGTTACTTTTCAGCGACACTAAGGCATTTTCAGAGAGAATCAGCACATTAACTGGTGACGCGTTAGCTATCGAACTCGATGCATTAGCCACAAGGGTTATTGTCCCCTATGTGATTATGGCAATTGTTCTCGCTGGTCTTGCGCTTATGATTCTCAAGGCAAATTTACCCGAAGTCAATCAGGATGACGATACATCTGGAGCGGGCGATGAAGCTAGAGGCAGATCATCGGCTTTCGATTTCCCTCATTTGATACTAGGAGTAGTATGTATTTTCGCGTATGTGGGCGTCGAGGTTATTGCCATTGATACCATCGGCCTCTATGGTCAATTTATGGGATTTGATCTGGACGTTGCCAGCAAATTTGGAATCTATTCACTTATCGCATTAACAATAGGTTATCTGTTAGGAATTATGATAATTCCTAAATACCTAAAGCAGAGAAATGCTCTCATGATCAGTGCTATTCTTGGATTTATCTTCGCCATTGCAGCCCTGATAACCCAGGGTACGGCGTCCATTGTTTTTATTATTCTTTTAAGTTTTGCACACTCCCTGATGTGGCCATCCATCTGGCCTCTCGCCATCGATAAACTAGGACGTTTCACCAAAATGGGCTCAGCCTTCCTTATCATGGGGATTTGTGGCGGCGCGCTTCTTCCGCTTGTTTATGGTGCGTTGGCCGATAGCAGCAACCGACAGACTGCATATTGGATAATGCTGCCTTGCTATCTGTACATCCTTTATTTTGCGGTGAAGGGTTATAAGGTGGGCAGGGCTTAAACGAGGTCTTTCCAGTTTAAAATAAAAATTTTAAAAATCTTGTCCATGGCGTGGATATTTGCTCGTCATAGAGGTAAATTATGTTTAATCAAACCTTATGACAATGGAAAAGTACATGTTCATTTTTCTTGGTGGAGATCCTAGCCATCTTTCACCCGAAGCCCAACAAACTCACATGCAAAAGTGGTTTGACTGGGTACAAAAACTTACAGCGGAAAAACGGTACGTCGCCGGAGAAGCTCTGCTTCCGGGAGGCAAAACTATTTCGGGAGCAAGAAAAGTGGTTACGGATGGACCTTTTGCCGAGAGCAAAGAAGTAGTCGGGGGATTTTTCGTGGTGCTGGCTAAAAATTTAGCCGAAGCGATCGAAATCGCAAAAGAATGTCCTGATTACGCTCTTAATGGAATCGTAGAAGTACGGGAAGTGATGAAGTTTGACAACATGGAACCCGTTAGCTCTTCGACACTCGAAACGCAAAACTCATAACTCATTTCAATTCAGAAAATCCATAAATTTATGGATGCCTGAGCAACCAATAAATCAACTGGTCGGCCATCTTTTTCGTCATGAGGCAGGAAAGATGGCCGCGGTTTTGACCCGTTTGTTAGGATTCAATAGCCTCGATCTTGCAGAAGACATTGTGCAAGATACGTTGCTTCAAGCGATGTCGGCCTGGAAGTATAAAGGGATTCCGGATAATCCATCCGCCTGGCTTTATACGGTTGCCAAACGCAAGGCCATTGATGCCATCCGGCACCAACGAATTCAAGCTCATCATCATTCACAAATCTCAATTGCCCTTAAGTCTGAATGGACCTTAACCCCTACCGTAAATAATCTATTTTTAAAAAATGAAATTGAAGACAGTCAGCTGCGAATGATATTCGCATGCTGCCATCCTTCTATACCGTATGAATCGCAGTTAGCGCTAACATTAAAAACTCTTTGCGGATTAAGCATTTCCGAAATAGCGCATAGTTTTCTTGCCAACGAAGAAACCATTTCGAAGCGGCTTTTTCGCGCGCGTGAAAAAATCAGGGAAGAGACGATTTCATTGGAGGCACCTGTACCAGCTAATCTACCGGGACGGCTGGACGCCGTTTTACATTGCCTTTATTTATTATTTAACGAAGGGTATAACTCGTCGCATTCCGATCAACTTATACGTCATGATCTCTGCGAAGAGGCTATGCGACTTTGTTTTCTACTGGTCGATAATCGTTTGACGACCTCCTCTAAGGTGAAAGCTTTGCTTGCATTGATGTGCTTTCAAGCTTCCCGAGAAGCCGCACGTTTGCACTCGGATGGTTCGATTATCCTTTTAAAGGATCAGGATCGCGCACGATGGAGTCTTGCTTTAATTGAAAAGGGAAAGTACTATCTGGAACAAGCAGCAGCGGATGATGATTTTACGGAATACCATATTGAAGCGGCAATTGCCAGATGCCATGCAACGGCTGATTCATTTCAAAAAACAAATTGGCACCAGATCATTGAACTTTACACCATTCTGGAGCGAATAAAACCAAATGCGATTGTAACGTTAAACAAAGCTATTGCAATCGGTTATGGTCAATCTGCGGCTCTTGGTTTAGAAGTCCTAAAAAACATAAAAGAACTTTCTGGCCATTATTTATATCATGCGGCTATGGGCGATTTTTTTTCGGAACTGGGGGACTGGTCCAAGGCATGCGCAAGTTATGAACAAGCGTTTCAGCTCACTTCATCAAATTCTGAAAAAAAATTATTGAAGGCAAAGATTTCAGGACTACAATCTTCATGAGCTTAACAAGCGATCGATCTCCAACGTCACTATTTTTTCACGCTGTTCATAATTTCCGCGAACAACAATAAAGGGCAGATTTCTTATCACGAGTTCTTTTTTAAAAATATCAAACATCTTTTGACGTTCGTCACCTAAATCGCGGAGACCATCGGCAATCCACGGTACATCAATATCCAGTAAGAAATAAAGATCATACTGCATATTTCTTTCAATTTCATAAAGCTGTTCAGGAATCACTCCCAGATAATGACGCGAATATATTTGCGTAGTAATAACATCCGTATCGCACAACAAAACTTTGTTAGCCGTTTTGATTTTGTCTTCTATTCGCGCTAATTGGGCGTGTCCAATTGTTACGATGTTTTCCGCTGTAAAATCATTTGACATGAGGAGTTCCCTGGCCACCTCGGGAACAAATTCTGTCTGATATATTCCGGCTAATTTTTTTACTAACTCCGTTTTCCCAGTACTCTCCGGGCCATAAAAGCAAATTTTTTTAACAAAGTAGGGACGAACTATAAGAGGAATGAAATTCCAATATTGGAATGGATTTTCCCTTATAAGCGTTGCGGAAACTGGATTTATTTTTCTTTCGGGATCAAAAGAAAAGTGAGCTGCCTGAAGGTAAAAAGCAAAAGGCGCCCCGTAATCTTCAGAACTGAAAACAACATCGATCGGAGGGTATGTCTTTCTAATATGATCACTCCATCTCTTGGTCCTTTGTGTCATGACTAATGACTCATCATCAAAATTATCTTCGATTATGAAGGGCTTAACGCGGTTTTCATCTGAAAAAATTGTTTGTATCCATGAAAATCGAAGTTCGCCAGGAATTGGGTCGGAGATGGTATAGCTCATCGAGATAATTAGCTCATCACAATGCGCACATGCAAATTTAATCAGGCCCAGATGACCGTTATGAATTGGCATGAACTTCCCAATAATAAGACCTCGTTTCATTTAACAATAATTAGACTTGAGCAGATAGTCCCAATACTGGTTAATGGGTGAATAGGATCACAAATCATTGAAATCAAAAAGGTGATTTTGTCGCATTCAAAACTTTCTTTGCTACAATCAAACCAATCGCACAACCCAACGCATCGGCTATCATATCATCAATTCCCATGGTACGGTTACGAACAAAGCTTCCTTGAATAAATTCAATCAGAATTCCGTATCCGACAAAGACCAGGGCTACAGTGGTAAAAATATTTCGAACCCTCATCAAATCCCCTACTCGGTAGATTACAGGTAACGTCCACAAAATCACCAGCATGGCAAATAATCCTATGTGTATTAACTTATCAACTTTGAGAAGATTAAATAATTCGTCATCGGGAAATTTATCTCCAGGCAAACAAAATAAAACGGTTGCACCAATAAGTGCTAATGCGCCTGGAAGAAAGGATCTGATTTGTATTTTCATGCACGGCTCGAGTCAAGAGATCGGTTTAACTTATACTCTTGCATCCAACTCCATAAGCCAAATGCGGCTATGAAACAAAATGCAAGGTATTCAATGCCTACAAACTTAATGCCTTTGGCGAAATACAGGTAAGTAGCTGCTGCATCAACAATAATCCAGAGGACCCAGCACTCAATCTTTTTCTCTATCATTAAAAACGTTGCCAGGATACTAATTACAGTAATAAAAGAATCTGCATACGGAAAAGCACTGGGTAAGTTAAAAACAGTTGGAAATAGCGCGTGCAGATTCTTAGCAAAAGAACCGAACACATAGGTTGCCAGTAGCCCGCCAATTGCAATTAAAACAAAATGTTTCCAATGGGTAAAGCTTACCTTCAATTCTTTCTTTCGGTCCTCTTCGCCTATTTTTGGATGTGCCCACCGCCACCATCCTAAGATGTTTGTTACAAGGAAAAAAACTTGTAAAAGCATGTCAGGGTAAAGCTGCACCTGGTAAAAGAGAAAAAAGAAAAGCACCACGTTAATTATCCCTATCGGCCAGCTCCAGATATTAGCTCTTGCAGAAAGCCATACTGCTATCGCTCCGGCTATTGTACCAAAGAACTCGAGATAGCTCATTTTATATCCTACAAACTCGAAGAAGATGTTATTGATATCAAAAAAATGCATTCCGGTTTTTAGCCTAAATATACAGACCTTATAGTTGAATATTGCTATTTCACTTTATTTCTAAGGTTATCGTAGATAATTAAAATGATCGATTCAAAAAATGCTTTCTACACCCTGACAACCTTTCTTGGGGTGTGAAATATCATTCATTTTCTAGAAAAAAAGACTGTTTAAAACGAATACTATCTACAAAACAAACCTCCCCTTTATTATGGTCAATCATTGAGAAAAGAATCTCAATATTCCTGTCGTACTTATGAGTAAATCTTATAACATCATCTATTAAATACCTTGGAGTATATTTATCAATCGACAAGATTATCATCCGTTTATCTTCTTCATTTAACTCCATTCTGGCCTTTTCACTTTCTAAAAAACCCGGAATCTCCTTCGAATAAATGAACACATCTGATACTTGAATAGCAAACGTGTCTTTCTTCCACTTAACTTTTCCAACGTTAATGAAAGTAAAATTCTTCCCGCTTAAGGAGGTTTTGCAATTTACGGCTGGATGATCAGGTAATTCTATATTGACGTTCAAATCGGAAAATAATTCACTTTCAAAGTCTCGTTCTTTTCTAATAAATAGATTTACGCTCCATAAATCTCCATTATTACTGCTTGCAACCAAAGTATCATTTCGACACGTCAAGAAATAATGAGGAACATAATTAGAGTGAGATAAACCATATCTATTATTTCCAAGATATCGAATAGTCAAAGTGTCCGAATGGATCTGCGTTAAACTATATCTATTATACCATAAAGTAGTGTCAATAATATCTAGTGTAATAGAGGTATGATTGTCTTTGTCACTCACTGAGACCCAGTGTCCCGAAATATCTTTGTTTGATTCACACGAGAAAAATATAATTGAAATTGAAAAGTAAAAAGCTCTAACCATTAACTTTATATTTTAATACAGACATTTTTTACGTCCGTGAAAAATTTAAGTGCCTGCCATCCTCCCTCTCTTCCCACACCCGATTGTTTCATGCCTCCAAAGGGAGTCCTTAGGTCACGGAAGAGCCAGCAGTTTACCCAAACGATTCCACTTTTTAATGCTGCGGAAACACGATGAGCCCGTTTTAAATTTTCAGTCCAGACTGTAGCCGACAAACCATACGGTGTGCTATTCGAAAACCGGATCACTTCTTCTTCCGTATCGAACGGCATAATAGTCACTACAGGGCCAAATATTTCCTCCTGGTTTGTTCGGCATTCATGATTCAATCCGACAATTATCGTTGGTTCAACAAAAAAACCATTCTCACAACGGCCCTTAATATCGAATCTATTTCCTCCAATCAGAATTTCGCCGCCCTCCTTCTTGGCTAAGTCAATATAACCTAACACCTTGTTCATATGATCTTGTGAAATCAATGCACCTACTTTTGTCTTTTCGTTCAGCGGGTCGCCGATACTTAATTGACCAGTTCTTTTCACAAACTCATCAACAAAACTTTTATATAAACTTCGTTCAACAAAAATGCGAGAGCCACACAAACATATTTCACCCTGGTTGGAAAAAGAAGATTGGATTGAAATTGAAACAGCTTTCTCAAAATCACAATCGCCGAAAATGATATTTGGGTTTTTACCGCCTAACTCAAGAGAGAGTTTTTTAAACATGGGGGCGGCTGTTGTTGCAATCTTTTTCCCTGTAATGGTTCCACCGGTAAAAGAAATCGCCGCCACGTCAGGGTGCTCCACAATGGCCTGTCCGACTTTGGAGCCGAGTCCATGCACAACATTTAAAACACCTTTGGGAAGGCCGGCCTCGATACACAATTTGGAAAATAAAAAAGCGGTCATCGGAGTAAGCTCGGAAGGTTTAGCTACAACGGTACACCCAGCTGCCAAAGCGGGAGCAAGCTTCCAGGTGAACAGGTAAAGCGGAAGATTCCACGGAGAAATACATCCAGCTACACCTACGGAAGTTCGCGTTGTATAATTTATTGCTTCTGTTCCTGTAATATGGGCCTCATCTGAAACATGAAGGGCCGCTGTTGCAAAGAATCGCATGTTAGCAGAAGCCCTTGGAATATCCATAACTTTTGCAAGCGTAAGCGGCTTCCCATTGTCAATACTTTCTGCCATAGCCAACTGATCCAGGTCGCGATCGATCAAGTCAGCAATTCGGTGAAGTATTGTACTTCGTCCTTCAACTGATAACGCCGACCAGCTCCTAAATGCTTGCGTTGCGGCATCCACAGCTGACGCTACATCTTGCTCATCCGAATCCGGAAGTAAACTGTATACTTTTCCAATAGCAGGATCATAATTTTCCAATTGTCGGCCAGCCTGGGGTCCTATTAATTCTCCGTTGATGTAATTCAGGATATGTTCCATACATCATAAACTTTTCGTTCTTCCGCCGTCTACGGGAATATTAATGCCATTGATGTAGGCTGCTGCGGGCGAGGCGAGAAATGCGACCGCCGCTGCCACCTCATGAGGTTCGGCAATTCTCCCCACAGGAATTTCAGAAATCATTTCGTTCTTTAGTTCCTCAAACTTTCTTCCTGTTTTTTCAACCTTCTGCTGAAGAATAGAAACAAGCCTTCCTGTCATCGTCGCTCCTGGCAATACATTATTGACGGTTATTCCAAAAGCTGCCAACTCCTGAGAAAGAGTTTTCGACCAATTTGCTACTGCCCCCCGAATGGTGTTCGACACGCCGAGGCCGCTGGTCGGCGCTTTGACGGAGGTAGAAATGATGTTAATGATACGTCCATATTTCTGCTCCTTCATACCCGGTGTTAAAGCCTGTACAAGAATCTGATTGCATAACAGATGATTTGAGAAAGCTTTCACATATTCATCAAGAGTGGCGTCAATCGCTTGGCCTCCAGGAGGCCCACCAGTATTATTTACGAGAATATGGGCAACATGCGTTAAAGCAAACTTTGTAATTTCGTTCTTTAACCTTTCGGGGGAATCGAAGTCTGCCACCAGAAAATTATGTTCTTGTGCCGCAGAGATGTCTAACTCGCCAAGCACAGATTTCAATTTTGCTTCATTGCGGGCCACCAGGGTGACATGTGCGCCGAGCAATGCCAGCTCAATGGCCGAAGCTTTTCCGATTCCCTCAGTGCTTCCGCAAACGACGGCTCTTTTACCTGTTAAATTCAGATCCATAATTAAATTAAAAACGTTCAGATTCTTTCCTAATTTTGAAACTGTAATTTACACATACCTGTTAATAAATTTTTATGGCTATTCGCAGACCTTTTAATTTAAAACAGTGGATCACCGATAACCGTGATTTACTTAAGCCTCCGGTAGGCAATAAAAATCTTTATGCCGACGCCGGGGATTATATTGTGATGATTGTTGGTGGACCGAATGCACGCAAAGATTTTCACTACAATGAAACGGAAGAATTATTTTATCAACTGGAAGGAGATATCAACGTACGGGTTCAGGAAGATGGCAAACCCGTAGATATTCCAATTAAAGAAGGTGAAATGTTTTTATTGCCCTCCAATACACCACATCGTCCGGAACGACCTGCCGGTACCGTTGGGTTAGTGATTGAATGTAAACGTGAAGAAGAAAACGTATTGGATGGCTTGATTTGGTTTTGTGACAACTGCAACAACAAGCTTCACGAATACAGATTTCATCTGGATAATATAGAAAAAGATTTCTTGCCACGTTTCCGCGAATTCTACGCATCCAAAGAGTTGCGCACGTGTAAAAAATGCGGGACGGTAATGGAAGCTGATCCAAGATTTGTATGAAGATTATTGATAGTCAACAATTCGCCTGCTTATGAAAGGTTTGGCATATTATAGTTCCCCCGTTGGAGAATTGCTGATTGAGTCAATCGAAGGTAAAATTGTTACCGTTAATTTTCTTAAAGATTCAAAACAGGAAGAAGTACTGACTGCAATCATCAAACAATGCATCACTGAGTTAGATGAATATTTTTTCAAAGGCAGAAAATTTTTTACCGTTGATCTTCATCCGGAGGGAACAGAATTTCAAAAGAAAGTGTGGAATGAATTGTTGACAATTCCGTATGGCAAAACAATTTCATATGAATCCTTAGCTATCCGTATTGGAAACATTAAATCGATTCGAGCGGTGGGACTTGCCAATGGACAAAACCCTATTGCTATTATTATTCCATGTCATCGGGTAATCGGTAAAAGCGGCGAGCTTGTCGGGTATGGAGGAGGTTTGGAGTATAAAGAATGGTTGCTCCATCATGAGGGAGCTTTGCTGAAACAGCTCACGTTATTTTGATTTTGTTAATTTCACCAAATTCTTAATCAGTTATACGTGAAGGTTAAATTTGAAAACACGCTTCAGTTTGCAAAAAAATTAGATCGTTCAGATAAACTTCGTTCTTATAGATCGAAGTTTTTCATACCTAAGATAAAGGGAACATCCACTATTTATTTCAATGGAAATTCGCTCGGCCTGCAACCCAAAGCGGTAAAAAAAATGGTTGATCAGGAGTTAGACGATTGGGCTAATCAGGGTGTCGAAGGGCATGAACATGCAACCCACCCGTGGCTGTATTATCATAAGTTTTCAAAGAAAATACTCGCGGATCTTGTTGGCGGAAAGCCATCCGAAGTAGTGGCAATGAATCAGCTCACGGTGAATCTTCACTTAATGATGGTTTCGTTTTATCAGCCCACATCAGAACGTTATAAGATTTTAACAGAAGCTGGAGCCTTCTCCTCTGATCAATATGCTTTTGAATCTCAGATAAAATTTCACGGCTTAAATCCCGAAAAAACTCTTATTGAATTAAAGCCGCGCGATGAAGAATTTACATTGCGCACGGAGGATATACTCAACGCAATAGAAACTCATGGTCACGAGCTTGCACTCATCATTTTCGGCGGAGTTCAATATTATACGGGTCAATTTTTTAATATAAAAAAAATCACAGAGGCCGGCCATAAAGCAGGCGCGATCGTAGGCTTCGATTTAGCGCATGCAATTGGAAATATGGACCTTAGTCTTCACAAGCACGACGTTGACTTCGCTGTCTGGTGCAGCTATAAATATTTGAACTCCGGTCCCGGAGGAATTGCAGGAGCGTTCATTCATGAAAGACATTTCAACCATGCCGACCTGCCACGTTTTGCGGGCTGGTGGGGTCATGACGAAAGGGAACGTTTCGACATGAAAAAAGGATTCAAACCTATGCCAGGAGTAGATGGATGGCAAGTATCAAACGTTCCTATCCTTCAAGCCGCAGCTCACTTGGCTTCCTTGGGGATATTTCAATCAGCTACAATAAAAACGCTTCGCGAGAAAAGCATTTTACTAACCGGCTTCCTCGAATTTTTATTGAAAGAAATAGATCCTCTCCAAAATTTCTTTGCTATCATCACTCCGCCGCGTCCTGAAGAACGAGGTTGTCAGCTTTCGATTTTTATGAAAGCACACGGGAAAAAGATTTTTAAATCCATCACGAAGTCAGGGATTTCGGCGGATTGGCGAGAACCCAATGTAATCCGAATTGCGCCAGTACCGTTGTATAATACTTTTGAAGAAGTTTTTAGGTTTGCTGAGATTTTTAGAGAGAGTTTAACAACGAAGCTCACTTAATATCCGGAATGTCCAACTGCTTACATATTTTGCTGCAAAGAAGATTAGATAATTCGCGATGCCTGCCAACGGCGGTTTGTTTTTTATTTTTCACATTTTGATAAATAGCATGGTTCCCTCCTTCACGAAGTAATATACACCCATGGGCTTCCAAATGCTTAACAAACTGATTTCTCTTCATTAAGACAACGTCAGTACTTCACGAATAACATTTTTTCCGTGATATTCCTTTTCTGTATTCTCTTTATTCACATCAAGCAATAGGCGAAGCGCATCAAGCAAATTCACTTTCAGTTCTTCAATTGTCTTACCTTGGGAAATAGCCGCGGGCATCTCCTCAATCTGCCCTACATACCATCCGTCGTCAGATTTCTCAATGATAGCTGTAAATTTCATAGCCAACTTTGTTAAAAGTTAACGTAATTTCTTAAAAATTTAGTTCAGTGCCAAAACATAAACACATCGCAATCACCGGAGCGGGCCTTGTAGGGGCAATACTCGCTATTTACTTAAAAAAGAGAGGCTACGAAGTTTCGGTTTTCGAACGCAGACCCGACCTGAGGCTACATCTGGCAGATGTCGGTCGATCTATTAATCTGGCACTGAGCAACCGGGGGATCAAGGCCTTGGAGGCTGTAGGACTTGCCCAGCAGATAAAGCAAGTAGCTATACCGATGCACGGACGGATGATGCATGCCATGGACGGGACGTTGACGTTTCAGCCCTATGGAAAAGAAGGACAGTTCATCAATTCCATTTCCAGAAAAGACCTGAATATCTTGTTAATAAATACCGCTGAACAAGCCGGGGTAAAATTTAATTTCAATCGACGCGTATCGGATGTCGATTTAAAAACCACTACGTTAACGTATCTAATAGACGGCGTTCCTTCTTTACAAAAATTTGATGCGATAGTGGGCGCTGACGGCGCGTTCTCCGTGGTGCGCTTGGCTCTGCAGTTCACAGATCGATCCGATTTCTCACAGGATTACATCGATCATGGCTATAAAGAGCTTCACATTCCGGCGGGAGATGCAGGTGCGTTTAAACTGGAAAAAAACGCACTGCACATCTGGCCTCGCGAAAGTTTTATGATGATAGCCTTACCAAATCCGGATGGAAGTTTTACCTGCACTTTATTTTTCCCATTCGAAGGTAATTCTTCGTTCGATACGCTGAAAACGGAGGACAGCATTCAGAATTTTTTCAAGATGACTTTTCCAGATGCCCTCGCACTTATGCCGAAGCTTCTTCATGATTTCAAGACTAATGTTACCTCTACTTTAGTAACGATGAAATGTTATCCATGGGCAAGGAATAATACACTTCTCATTGGCGATGCGGCACATGCTATTGTTCCTTTTTATGGGCAGGGCATGAATGCTGGATTTGAAGATTGCAGAATATTAAATGAATTGTTAGACCAATATGATGATGACTGGAATTCGGCGGTTACATCTTTCCAGCAACTACGCAAAGCAGATACCGATGCCATTGCTCAATTAGCTCTAGACAACTTTATTGAAATGCGTGATTTAGTAGCCGACGCAGATTTTTTATTGCGGAAAAAAATTGAAGCAAGACTTCACGCCCTTTATCCTGAAAAATGGATACCTCTCTATTCGATGGTAACCTTTCACGAAAACATTCGCTATTCCGAGGCCTACCGCATGGGTAAAAAACAAAAGCAAATTATGGACAAGGTGATGGAGCAACCTAATATCGAAACTACTTGGGAGTCTTTAGATTTTGAACAACTTGTTCATCTAACTCAGGCAACTTAATATGAACCTTATATTCTTCGTAACGTATTAAAACGTCTTTAACATAATTTACCGGCTCCTCACATTTACAATATCCCGCTTTCGAAAGCGGATCCTTATAAAATTTAGGATTAGACTTACCCAGCAAAAAGAATTCGACATCACTCCATAGCTCAGGGTCCTTTCCATATTTTTTTGCAAGTTTTCTTGCGTCAAGAATATGAGCTAAACCAGCATTGTAGGAAGCAAGCATAAACTTCATTCGTTCATCTTCATTTGTAATTCGCTTTGCCCAATATTTACTCAAATATTGTAAATAATTAACGCCGGCTTTCATATTCTCTTTAGGATCGTTGATATCATTCGCGCCAAATCGTTTTGCTGTTTCGGGCATGAGTTGCATAAGCCCGCGCGCACCCGCCCAGGATTCATCTCCCATCTTAAATCTAGATTCCTGATACACTATGGAAGCGAGCAATCTCCAATCCCACCCCAATTTCTCAGCACCTTGTTTAATCAACACATCATATTCCGAAAGCTTATTTCCCCCAAGTGATGAATAATCGCTGTTCATTCGCATCAATGAAGTCCGCGGACTTTTAAAGTATCGGTTATAAATCACCATATAAGTGGGAGCCTTTTTTATCGAACTTAACCACTGATTTACTGTTTGAAGCAATTGCGGAGAATTCTTGCGCATGGCCCAGGCGATTTGCTGCGACACACTTAACGCAGTATGAACATCGAGGTTGGGGTAATATGACGCATTAACATGGGCAAGCGTATGATCTGCTATCGTAAAATCGATCTCACCCAGCGCTACTTTTCTTACAAGCGATTCGCTTTCAGAATTAAGGCTGTCTTCTTTTATTATGATATCGCCGCCTAATTCTTCCGATAAATTCCTGAGTCTCATTACATGACTTGTGCCAGAAATTACGTGTACTTCCTTTCCAATTAAATCAACCGGGTTTCGAATTAAATTTACGTTGACTTGATCCAGCGTTAGCCTTCTCCAATTGTTTGGCTTGCGTTGCACGAGTACCTGATACGTGTTAAAATGCGGTTGGGTGAATGTAACTGATTTTTTTAGCGGTTTATTGATCGTAAGTGGAAACGCAATTATATCACCTTCACCGTTATTAAGCTGTTCGATAGCGCGATCGACGCCTGAAGTAACTTTAATTTTAAGGTCAACTTTTAAATGGTCGGCCAACAGCTTTAGCAGCTCATATTCATACCCCATGGGGTGACCCTTGTAGATGAAGTAGCTGATCGAATTGTTGTCGACTAAAGCATTAATATAACCGCGTTTAACGATGGCATCGAGATCCAACTGAATTTGCGGTTCTGAGCTAAAATCCTCTTTGGGCGGCTGTTTACAAGAAAAAGCCAGAAGAACTAAGCTGATTGTTAAAAAACATCGATAAAAAATCAACATAGAGGAATGAAAATAGTCATTCCCGGGCAAAATAAAAAGAGGCTCTCGACGAGCCTCTTTTTAATAGAATAATTTTACTCTAGGATAGTCCTGGTGTTGAGTTAATTGTTAAAGGTTAATCGTGAAATGCCCTTATAGTCAGTGTTTACGATAAAAAACAAAACCTCTTCCTATTGATTAACTTAGCCTAGTTTCCGAAAATATATCGAATACCAAGTTGCATCTGCCATCGCGAGAGCTCGGTGAGATCATCACGGAAAGTTTCTGTTAAAGTTTGTTTGGAACTATTGTTAAGGTAAGGATATGTAAACTGAGGATTACCTGCAGCGTTATACCCAGCGAATGTCAGAAGGGTTGTTCTGTTAGGTGTTTCTAACACTCCCCATTTTGAGTTTAACAGGTTACCAAAATTAAAAATGTCCACACTCAACTGAATAGTATTTCTTTTTCCTTTTACATCAATAAAAAAATCCTGAAGCAATCTGAAATCTAACTGGCCGAACCAAGGACGTTCTCCCCCATTTCGCTCAGCATATTTTCCTCTTCTTTCGCTTAAATAATCATCTTGACCGATATAAGTATTCAAATCTGCCCATTGTTCATCAGCAGTATAAAAAGTTCCATCCGAGTTGGCAATATCCAATAGTACAATTTCACCCCGATCGCGCGGGATGTAAATGAGGTCGTTACCTCCCCCTCCGGAATTATCTCCATTCATGTCTCCTGCATACGTGTAGGAAAAACGGGGGTTTGCCGGGGCGAGGTCATAAAATATTCCTACGCTTGTAGCCATGTGACCTAAGTACTCCTTTCGGTAATTCATGGATGCAATTATTCTGTCTCGCTGAAGATTACTAAAACTACCTAAGACATTGGCATTGGGATCACCAGATATTTGTCTGTCTCGCCAGATAGACTGGGCTATGGAGCCACCATCATTTACCGATTCTGATTCCGTATGCGTATAAGCTACCATAGCATCTAACCCAAAATCGAAAGTTTTTCTAAGCTGTGCGGTAATAAAATAGCTGTAACCCTTATTTGTATTCTTCATAAGAATAGCGTCACTGATGTTACCATTCAAACGCGTGTTAGTCGTAGAGTTGGAATTGGTTGTTGGAAATGCCGGATAAAAAATCGGACGATTATCAGCTCCCACCGCATTCCCTGGAGAATTTGGCAAGTTGATGTTCTGATGATAGACAGCATTTATGTCCTTTGTGTAAGCAAAATCTAACGATCCAGTAAAGTTATTGGCGAACGAATGATCCACGGCAAGGTTCGTTCTCCATACCTGAGGAAATTTGAAATCCTTGTCTGTTACTGCGAGATTGTAATTAGGGTTTGCAGAGGCCGACGGATTTCCATTCACTCCTGGCCTATACGCATTTACATCATTGCTAAATACCAGTGTAGCTCGTTCCGCAGCTGAATATACTTTTGAGCCAAACAATACGCCGTTGTTAGATGATTGGTTTGAAATCCAAACATAAGGAACACGCCCTGTAAAAATACCGGAACCGCCTCGTATCTGCGTTTTTCCATCTCCCATGATATCCCAATTGAACCCAACCCTGGGAGACCACAACAATTGTGACTCCTGAACTTTATCGGTTTCAATGGTAGCCCCGTCTCTAAACGTAAAACCTGCAGCCTGCTCATTGCGAGCGATATCAGCGTCAATAATCGGTATGTCTACCCGTAGCCCCAGGGTGACATTCAATTTTTGGCTGACTTCATATTTATCCTGCGCATAAAAACCTAATTGAACAGCGCGGGTTTCAACCAACGGAAATGATCCATCAGGTGCCGCTGAATAACTTAATTGATAGGCAGCGATTCTTCCAGGAGTTCCCGCCGCACTAGCATAAAAATCATCTAGGCTCGCAAACTGATATAACCCATAATAATTGGGCGAGAACCCATTTTCAAATTTGTAAATTTCATTATAAGTCCCAAATGAAAGCGTGTGCTTCCCTTTGTACATATCAAAATTATCAGAGATCTGGATCACATTCGTATTTAGAATATTATTGGCAGAGAATGGTTCAGTACCAAACGAGGTCAAAAATTGACCGGAGCCATTGCCGATATCGACCAGTGGAAATGGAATATTTGAAGTAGGTATTTCGCGGAAGTCACGAAAGGCAGAATATCCAACCTGAAATTTATTGGCATATTTATTTCCAAAGTTACTATTTAACTCTGCAGTAAATGAATTTAGATTATTGTTTATCCTATAGTATGCGGCGAGGAAAGGCAACCCAGTCTGTCCTGGACTCCGTGTATTTCCTATAGCGCCACTGGTGCTTGGAACGACATCCCGATAAGATTCCAGATAATTATATTTAAGTGTTAGCTTGTGCGTCCTATTAATGTTCCAATCTATTTTAACAGCTGCTTTGTCACTGTCTGATTTCCGGTCATAATTTTCGTAAGGCCCAACATTGAAGCCATAATTTTCCTGAAGGAATGAGCTCACTGCATCAAGGTCTGAGGCCTGAGCCGCAGATACATTAGATCCGGATAGTCCAGATCTGGCTGCCAAGAATGTGCTTCCTGGATCATCCCTTCTTTCCAGCTCGTAATTAACAAAGAAGAAAAGTTTATCCTTGACAATAGGGCCACCCAATCTAATACCCGTATTTTTAACGCCAAAAGAATTAAACGGACTTTTGAGATCCCTTACTTTGTCATTTACGAAATTTTCGTTTCTGAAAAAATGATAAACTGATCCAGCTACTTCATTCGTTCCACTACGTGTCACTACATTGATTCCCGCTCCTGTGAAGCTCCCTTCTCTTACATCGTAGGGCGCGAGGCTTGTAGTAATTTGATCGACTGCATCCAAACTTATAGGTTGTGCATTTGTCTGTCCTCCTACAGTTCCAGAGAGACCAAAGGCATTGTTAAAAAGGCCTCCATCAACGGTGATATTATTGTAACCGTTACTTCTTCCGCCGAAACTTGTACCAGTAGCCTGTGGTGTCAAACGCACATAGTCATTGAAACTTCTGCTTAGGGTGGGGAGTTGCTGGATCTGGGCTGTGGACACGTTTGTTATAGCTCCGGTGCGATCTGAATTAATGAGCGAACTCGCAGAGACTACGACCTGCTGAAGCTCTGTGCCAGTTTCAGTCAGGTCAAAGTTGATATTTGAAGTAACCCCCAGGCTAAGATAAATACCATCTTTCTCCTGAGTATTAAAACCTACAAAAGATGCCGTAACTTTGTACGGCCCGCCAATACGAACATTTGGGATATTAAATCCACCATCAATACGGCTTGATGTTCCATACGTGGTACCGGAGGGAACATGAACAGCTACAATGTTCGCTCCCGGAAGTGGTTCTCCTTTCGAATCTCTAGCCACTCCACTAAAGCTAGCTGTGGTGACGCCCTGAGCAAATGAGATAACACTAATCAGGGTTAGGAAGAAAGTTAATTGTAAAAATTTTTGCATATCAGTTTAGGTTAATTTGATGTGAGCTCTCAAAAGTACCGGATGTAAAACACTTAACCTTTAATGCAGCTTTAAATCTTTCGCAAATTGTTTACAATGCGGTAACATTGATTCCATAAAACTTAGAATTTATAGTGAACTAATTGTTTGATAAAGCATAAATTATTTGTCAATTGAGCATTGCCCGCTAATAATTTAAGATTTATGAGGAAGTCATTCTTGCTTGCCATTCTGCTTACATCGATTGCACTATGTTTAAAAGGCCAACCCGACCTATCTTATTACTTACCTGAGGGTGTTACGTATGATCCTGCGATCCCCGCACCAAAATCTGTTATTGGCCATGAAGTTGGTGAATGGCATGTCACGCATGACCGCCTATTAAATTATATGCATGCTTTAGATAAAGCATCGGACCGCATAAGTCTTGAGGTCGCTGGATATACGTATGAAGCACGTCCGCTTTTATTGCTAACGATTACATCGCCCAAAAATCATCAAAACCTGGAAAGCATTCGCGCGCAACATATTCAACTAACTGATCCGTCCAAGTCCTCTAATGTCGATATTAAAAACATGCCTGCTGTTTTCTACATAGGCTTTAGTGTTCATGGTAATGAAGCGAGCGGTGTCAACGCCAGTTTGTTAGCCGCGTATCATCTAGCCGCAGCACAAGGACAAGAAATAGAAAACTATTTAAACAATACCATTATACTATTCGACCCGTGTTATAACCCCGATGGCATGCAACGCTTTAGTGGTTGGGTGAACTCAAGAAAAAGTAAAATGATCGCCACCGATCCATTCGATACGGAACATAACGAACCCTGGCCCGGAGGAAGATTTAATCATTATTGGTTTGATCTGAATCGGGATTGGCTGGTGGCCCAGCATCCGGAATCGCAGGCGCGCATAAAAAACTTTCACAAGTGGAACCCGAACGTCCTGACCGACCATCATGAAATGGGAACAAATGCCACTTTCTTTTTTCAACCTGGAGTTCCATCCCGCACGCATCCACTCACCCCTGTTCAAAATCTTGAACTCACAAAACGAATGGGAGAATATCATGCAAAGGCGCTGGATGATATTGGGTCTCTCTATTTTACGCAGGAAGGTTATGATGATTTTTATTATGGCAAAGGTTCAACCTTTCCGGACGTGCAAGGCTCAATCGGAATTTTATTTGAACAGGCGAGCTCACGAGGTCATGCCCAACAAAGTACCAATGGCGTAGTAACATTCCCTTTCACCATTCGCAATCAATTTGCTACTGCGCTGAGTTCTTTAAAGGCAATTCACAATATGCGAACAGATCTTTTGAATTATCAGCAGCAGTTTTACAAAGATGCTGCAGTGGAAGCACTAAAGGACCCGGTCAAAGGATATATTTTCGGATCAAAAGATAAGGCGCGTGCATTTCATTTAACAGAAATTCTCGCTCGTCAGCAAGTAGAATTTTATAAACTCAGCGCTGCTCAGAATATCAACGGCCGCGTGTATGATGTTGAATCCAGCTATGTCGTGCCCATGAATCAGCGGCAATACAGGCTGATTAAGGGAATGTTTGAAAAGCGGATTCAATTTAATGACAGCTTATTCTATGACATTTCAACCTGGACTTTACCTCTTGCTTTTGGATTGGAGTATGATGAACTAAAAACAACTCCTCGCTTAGGCGAAAAAATTAATTCCAGCCAGTTCCCCACAGGAAAACGCGAAGGAGAGAAAAGTGAATATGCTTACGTTTTTGAAACCGTAGGCTATTACGCTCCACGTTCTGTCTACAGGCTTCTCAATTACGGGCTGCGCTTAAAAGTAGCAACGAAGGCATTCTATCATTCAAACGGGAAAAAATTTGAAGCAGGTTCTATTCTGCTCCCACTAAGTGATCAATCGAAGAGCGCTGAACAAATCGAATTAATACTTAACGAAATAACAACCAAAGACGGAGTCGATGTATGGGCATTTCATAGCGGCCTTGACTACAAAGGAACAAGCCTTGGAAGTAATTCTTTTTTAACATTGAACAAACCGGAAATTGCCATGCTCATAGGCGACGGGTTTTCGGCCACAGATGCCGGTGAAATCTGGCACTTGCTGGATACCCGATTTAATATTCCCGTTACACTTATTCCCGTAGAAATTTTTAACCGTGCATTGTTAAGTAAGTATAATACCATAATCGTTCCATCTACATCAGGAGCCATGCAAATTTCTGAAAGTCTTAAAGACAAATTGAAAGCTTGGGTGCAAAACGGAGGCGTCCTGATTGGTTTCGAGAATGCATTAGGATGGCTTAATTCCGCCGGACTCGGTAAATTTGAGATGAAAAAAGAAGAGGATAAAAAGGCGGCTGTAGAACCCAGGGCCTATGCTGATATTGAAGAGTTTAACCGGGCACAAGAAACAAACGGAGCAATTTTCAACTCGAGTGTAGACCTTACACATCCTTTTTTGTATGGCTATTATAATAACACCATACCCATTTTCAAATCCAATAATTTATTTTTGGAGAAAGGGAAGAGCGCGTATAGCAATCCGATTGTATTTACAACGGCTCCCTTGTTAAGCGGATATATTTCAAAACAAAATTATGTGAAGCTAAAGGATAGCGCTGTCGCGGGTGTATCAGTTTATGGGCAAGGACGTGTGATCGGTTTTACAGATAATTTATGTTTTCGAGCGTTCTGGTTGGGTACGAATAAAATTTTCATGAACTCAATTTTTTACGGATTGCTAATCGATCCGGCTTCGTCGAGATAGCCGTTAATTAGAAGCTGCCGAAAAAGTCGGGTCCTACCCTGTTACCTTTCCTTTTATGATGCAGCGGCACATCGAATTGAAATGACCAGACAATAATGCAATAAGTTTGTTTCGTCATCTTCCCTAAAGTTATTAAGGGATAAGATTTTGAAGTGTCCGATTTTTATTGAGTCTACTCATTCTTCTCGTACTCAATTTAGGAGGTATTATGAATGATTTGCTATTTCATTATTTTTTTGAGCTTTCATTGAAGTCTTACCTTTAAGCAGACCACATATAAAAATCATTCATTTTTCTTTTTCATTCTGACCATGTTTCTGATTGCTACAAGATGAGCCAACAAAACAACAGGTACTATAAAACACGGAAGCCAGACGAAGGGGAAATATAATAGAGCAACATTGGGCTGCTCGAAAGCAAATTTTTGGTAGGGTGTTGGTACTGATAAAATTGCTATGATCACAATGTTAATAAGAAGCCCCAAGCACGCAAAATTCCAAAGTAAAATGACTCCGGTGCTCAGCCACTTTTTAACAAATCCAAAATAGTAAATCAACGGGGCCGTTAGTCCCGATAAAATATCAAAGTTTCTACCCTCGAAGGTCATTATTTCCGGAACGGCTTTATGGAACAAAAGTGAATACAGAACAAGCTCCACTGCAATTCTAATTGTATGCAATAACGTTAATGTTTTTACATCCATGCCATCAATAAAGCGTTTTCCCTTACCTGTAAAAAATAGCACTGCAATTAGCAATAACGGTGGCAAAATCAACCACGGAAAACGGTGAGGGAGGGAATATGACTTAGTATAAAAACCCGATAACGAAATAATAGATTGCAATAAAAGCCACAATACTATACCAGTTACGACCGGCTTTGAAAAGTGGGTTGCTTTGTAAATAAATATTAAGGTTAGTAGCGTCGTAAGTCCGATTCCGATGCTAACATAAAGAGGTAAATTTTCCATTGCTTTTTGTTTCAGACAAAGGAAACACTAGCAAAATTTATTTCTCTTGCCAAATGACAAGAAAAGAGTGGAGGGATTTATTTTTTCGAAAAATCTTTTCGTATCCGACTCAAAGAAGTGTCCGTTACACCAAGGTAAGATGCAATGTACTTTAAGGAGGCTCGTTGAAATATTCCCGGATCGGTTTTTAATAATTGCCCATAGCGTTCCTCCGCAGTTTCCGTAATCATCGACAACATTCTTGTTTTAAGAGAAGCAAAACCTTTGACCAAAACCGAACGTCCGAAATCCCGAAAGTCTGGCAAGGAATGAAACAACATATTCAACTGTTCGTACGTAATACTCCAGCCTTCACAATCTGTCAAACATTGGATATTTTCTTTTGATGGAGTGCGATTAAAAAAAGATGATACCTCGAAAACAACTTGATTATCGGAATAGAAATTTGTCGTTATCTCGTTTCCATTGGTATCATAAGCAAATGCGCGCATAAAACCCTTTTCCAGAAAGAGGTAATCGTTGCATACCAAACCTTCCTTAACTTGAAAATCTCCTTTATTAATTATTTGTTTTGTGAACTGGTCTGATATCTCTACAGCCATCGTTGAAGAAACCAGGTTTGTGCTTTGAAGAAATTTTCTGAGTTTTTCGTTTTCCATTTTGATATAATGCAAGTATTATGAAATATAGCAAGAGATTAACAAGGCCACTAGAATAATCTAATTTGCCTTATCCACGAGAAAAGGAGTTTCCCTCAACCAATAAATTAATTTTACTTACATGACTCACTGAACACTTAGTAATAGTTAATAAATAATTAATAGAGATAAAGTATTTAATTGCTATTAAATTTAAAAGTTTAACCTCTTACACTATGCGTATGCTTCTTATCCCATTGCTCTTCATGATAACGTTTACCACGCAAGGCCAATCCGTTAAAGTAATGACGTTTAACATTCGCTATGACACTCCTCAGGACAGTATCAATCAGTGGCCGAAGCGAAATCATAAAGTTTATGCATTGATAAAAAAATATGATCCTGACCTTATCGGGCTTCAGGAGGTACTTCATCATCAATTAATGGACTTGCTTGACAATCTGCCAGCGTACGCCTTTATCGGGGTAGGGCGAGATGATGGAAAAACAAAAGGAGAATATTCCGCTATTTTATACAAGAAAGATAATTTTAAGCCTCTCCAACAAAATACATTCTGGCTTTCTGAGACTCCTGAAATACCGGGCAGCAAAAGTTGGGATGCCGCCATTACACGTGTTGCCTCCTGGGGAAAATTTAAAGACATAAAATCCAACAAAGAATTTTTGATGATCAATACGCACTTTGATCACATTGGAAAAGAATCACGGAAAAACAGTGCGTTGCTGTTAAAACAAAAGGCATGGGAAATAGATAAAAGTCTACCACTAATCATTACCGGTGATTTTAATTGTACGCGTGAGGAACCGCCATATGCGACAATCATGGAACCGACGGGTATAGTCCTTACAGATCCGGCGAAGTCAAATCCTCCGGGAACATTTTGTAGCTTCAAAGTAAACTCGATAGCGTGCAGAGGCATTGATTACATTTTCCATTCAAAAGAATGGACATCAGAAAATTACAAAGCCATTCAGGACAACGACGGGAAATATTATCCTTCAGATCATTTGCCTGTAATGACTTCTCTAACCATAAAATAATCTATACGGCGTTATGCCTGTGTGGATGAATGCGGCGTTAGGACTTTTTGTAATTCGCAAGGTATACTCCACCGATGATGGCAGCCATCCCTATAAAATGGCTGGCTTCTAATTTTTCTCCATCCACCACACCCCACATAACGCTCACGATAGGCACAATGTAGTTCACGGAGCTGACAAACATCGGAGACGTCATTTTTACCAGTTTATTCAAAATTAATATGGCTATTGCTGTACTCATCAGTCCAAGCAGCGCAATGAAGCCTAACGCTTTCCAGGCTTCCGGATGGGTAGAAAATTTTTGAGTAAAGTCTGTAAACCTAAAGAGATAAATGAAAGCCAAGGGTCCAATAAACAATATGGAGACGCTTGTAATTGTAATTGATGGCAGGTCCGAAATCTTAAATTTTATAAGATTTATGTTGGCTGCGTAGAGAAAACAGGCGATCACAATGAGGAGTGCAAAAAAATTGACCTGCCCAATATTTCCCTGCGAGTGATTGAACACCAGCATCAAAACGCCACCAAATCCTAATAAAATACCGATGATGGGAAGTATTCCGAATTTCTGTTTGAAAATTAAGGATCCTATAATCATAGTAAACAGCGGCGTAAGGCTGTTTAAAATTCCGGCTACCGAGCTATCGATCCGCGTTTGAGCTGTAGCGAAAAGAAATGCAGGGATAAAAATACCCATCATTCCAGAAGCTAATAATTTCCAATAATCAGCCTGCCTTAACTCTTTGACTCTTGTTATAGCAACAGGCAACAGAAATAGAGAAGCGACTGCAACCCTTAGGGCACCTACTTCATCGGGTTCAAAAACTTTTAGTCCTTGCTTGATGAGAATATAAGATGTTCCCCATATCAAGGAAAGGAGAAGCAATAAAAATATAGATGTAGTAGCTGGATTGTTTCTCATGAGGTGAAATGTAATAAGCTAGACTTATGCTCAGCAATTACAGTACTCACTACGCCGATTCAAAACCGAATCTTGCTAATCTCCAAAATAGATAATCAAAATTTTAACGGTGGGAGTGAATGATGAATTGGTAATTGCTTTTTAAAAATTAAGCAACCAGCAATGAATTTGAATAAGTGGCAACAACTTCATCAAGAATAGCCATCACGTCGTTCAATGTTTCAACTTCCACTAGTCTGGTGCGGAACGGTTTAAAATCCGGAATGCCTTTGAAGTAATTAGAGTAGTGTCTGCGCATTTCAAAAATTCCTAGCCGGTCTCCTTTCCATCGAATAGAAAACTCGACATGTTTTTTAGTGGCGCGAACCCGTTCATCCATCGTAGGGGGAGCAATTTTTTCGCCATTCCTCAAATAACTTTTGATCTCATTAAAAATCCATGGATAGCCAATGGCCGCACGTCCGATCATGATACCGTCTACGCCATACTTGTTTTTATATTCCAATGCTTTTTCCGGAGAATCAACATCGCCATTCCCAAAGATTGGAATGTGCATTCTTGGATTCTCCTTGATCTTTGCAATTAAACTCCAGTCAGCAGCGCCCTTATACATTTGAATCCGGGTACGTCCGTGGATTGTGAGCGCTTTAATTCCAATGTCCTGTAAGCGTTCCGCCACATCAACAACATTTTTGGTTTTATCGTCCCACCCCAAGCGTGTTTTCACGGTGACGGGCAACGTTGTACACTTCACAATTTCCTCCGTCATCTTTACCATTTTCGGAATATCCTGAAGCAAGGCCGCACCAGCTCCCCTACAAGCGACAGCTTTTACCGGGCATCCGTAATTAATATCGATCAGGTCAGGATTGACTTCAGACGCTATTTCGGCTGACTGCACCATGTTGCCAATGTCGCCGCCGAAAAGCTGGATTCCGATTGGCCGCTCGTATTCGAAAATATCAAGCTTCTGCCTGCTTTTGGCCGCGTCCCGAATCAAACCTTCGGATGAGATAAATTCAGTATACATCAGATCAGCCCCCCCCTCTTTGCATACCGCACGGAATGGCGGATCGCTTACATCCTCCATGGGCGCTAAAAGCAGGGGGAATTCTCCCAATTCTATGTTCCCTATTTTCACCATATTTGGCGCAAAGATAATCAGGATTATGTCAATGTCAGTCCACAATTTAGTTTCCGATAAGTCTCCCCTCCAGTCTTTGCTTACCATATTCCTCAATGTGGTTCTCGGATTTGTCATTGTAGGGCCCATGCTGGGATTGGGGATATCTTCTCTTTTTTACGATGGAAACTTGTTAAATGACTTTCAGAACCCAGATGAGCATCCGGGGGTAATAGGTCCAATTTTATTAACGCAAAGCATTGCTACGTTTGTCGGATTAATTTTATTTCCTGCGATTCAAATCAGGGCAATTGAACGTAAAGGGATCTTGCCTTTTTTTCCTTCGCAGCAAAAAACCCTGTTGATTTTAATCCTTGCCTCTCTTTTAGGTCTTTCCTTTATTATTTCCATTTCTCCCCTGGTAGAATGGAATATGAATATGAAGTTTCCTGAATTCATGCAAGATTTTGAAACCTGGGCGAGACAAGAAGAAGATCGATTAACAAAACTCACGGAAGCGATGACCAATTTCGCCTCAGTTGGGGATCTGCTCATTGGTTTAGTTGTTATCGCCCTTCTTCCAGCAGTTGGGGAAGAGTTGGTTTTTCGGGGGATGATACAAAACGAATTTTTCAGGGGAACGCGCAATATTCATTTTGCCATCTGGATTTCAGCCACCATTTTCAGCGCCATTCACCTTCAATTCTATGGATTCATTCCTCGGGTATTATTGGGGGCTTTATTTGGATATTTATATTATTGGTCTGGAAATCTATTAATTCCGATGTTTGCTCATTTCTTTAATAATGCGTTTGGGGTTGTTATGATCTATTTACATCATCAAAAAATAACTGATTTTGACGTCGAAGATAATACGGCAGCACCTATCCAATATGTTATCCTTAATGTAATCTTAACAGTGGCTCTACTGTATTATATTTGGAAACATTATGAGGAGCCACCGACGCAAGCTTCAAATTCTTCTACTTTTTAAACTCTCAGGTTGACAACTCTTTTTCTCACCTATGCTTATTGCCCACTTCTGTGAAGCCGTCCATTTCAAAATATAATAACTTAACCCAGCGCATCATTACCGGTGTGTTAGGGTCCGCCGGGATAATAGCGGCGGTGTGCATAAGCGAATGGCTGTATTGCGCTGTATTCTTTATCATTTGTCTTTTCGCGTTGCTGGAATTTTATAAGCTAGTAGGGCTTGATGGACTGGTTCCTCAAAAAACCTTTGGGACACTTTGTGGAATCTCCATTTTCCTGCTTTCCTTTTTTATAGAAAGAGGAGATCTGTCTGATCGCTATTACTTTTTAATCTTCCCCATTGTATCCTGTGTATACATGATAAAATTGTATAAAAAATTTGAACGCAAACCTTTTACCAACATTGCCTTTAATTTTTTGGGGATTTTTTATGTCGCCGTTCCGTTTGCCCTGTTAAATGTCGCCGTGTTTGAAAATGACGTTTATAACTATGAGATTATTTTCGGTTTGTTGTTTATTCTGTGGGCTAGCGATACCGGTGCTTACTTTGCCGGAACGTTTTTAGGGAAACGAAAACTATTTGAACGTATTTCTCCGAAAAAATCCTGGGAGGGTTTTTTCGGGGGTGCGCTTTTGGCCATGATCTTTGCATACGGACTATCGACCTATTTTCATTCTTTGACTCAAACACAGTGGCTCATTATAGGTGTCATAGTCATTATAGGTGGCACGTTTGGTGATTTAGTAGAATCGCTTCTTAAGCGCAGTATAGAGATTAAAGATTCAGGTACCAGCCTGCCCGGCCATGGAGGTTTTTTAGATCGGTTTGATGGCCTTTTTATTTCAGCTCCCTTTATTGTTGCATACCTCGAAATTTTTTGAGTTGCGAAAGACTGGGGTCGTTTAGAGAAAGTGCTTTCAGTGGTTACATTTGCATTATCATGCGACAAGGAATTTATACTAAGTTGAATCAATACTTTGAAGGCAGAAAAGAATACGGCATTGTTTTTTTGCGATTGATTATTGGATGGCGTTTGATTGATGGAACTCAGGACAATATTTTCAGTTGGGAGAGAATGATTGAGTTCAGTAATTTTTTAGAACAGCATCATGTAGCTTATCCATTGATGGCTGCAAACGTGTCGGTATATGCTCAATTCATCTGCGGTATCTTATACATGCTAGGGTTGTTCATTCGTCCTGCTGCGATCATTATGATTTTCAACTTTATCGTTGCGTTAATTATCGTTCATATAGGTACCCCATTTCAGGAGTCTTTCGACGCGCTCATGATGCTGTTCGGATCTATATTCTTTTTATTCTCTGGAGCTGGTAAAATTTCTATGGATAACCGGCTACAAAACCATAAAAAAAATCAGGATTGAGGCTAAAGTCCAAATTCTATAATCCAATGTCCCTAGAGTACGCCCTTTTATATTGAAAGGCGGCAGCATCCGTGTAATTTTCTATCTTTGCAACCGATTTCGGGATAGATTGTTTGATCCTATTGGTTAAGGTCTGAGATTCATCCGTAAATTATTTCTACCTTCTTATTCTAATTGTATTAATTAAGTATGGCTTACATAGAACCCGCTCCGCTAAAAGATAAAGAGAATCCATTTGAATCGATGATGTCCCGGTTTCACAAGGCATCTCAAATTCTTGGATTAGAAGAAGAAATTTACAACGTCTTGAAAAATCCGGCTAGGCAAGTTATCGTCTCCCTTCCCGTCACAATGGATGACGGTGGTATCAGAGTCTTTGAAGGTTACCGTGTGATTCACTCCACTATTCTGGGCCCGTCTAAGGGAGGAATTCGATTTGACCCGCATGTAAATCTAAATGAAGTAAAAGCACTCGCCGCCTGGATGACGTGGAAATGCGCCGTAGTTGACATTCCTTATGGAGGAGCAAAAGGTGGTGTAACCTGCAACCCCCGCGAAATGTCAACAGGAGAAATCGAACGATTAATGCGGGCCTATACGCAGGCAATGGCCGATGTTTTCGGTCCAGACCGTGACATTCCTGCCCCTGATATGGGAACCGGCCCTCGCGAAATGGCGTGGTTAATGGATCAATATTCTAGAAATCAAGGAATGACAACACCTGCTGTAGTAACCGGGAAACCGCTGGTTCTAGGTGGATCTCTTGGAAGAACTGAAGCAACAGGCCGTGGCGTTATGGTAACAGCGATGGCGGCCATGGAAAAGTTAAAGATCAATCCATACAAAGCGACATGCGCTGTACAAGGATTTGGTAACGTGGGTTCCTGGGCTGCCGACTTGTTACACGAACGTGGACTCATCGTGCAAGCTGTTAGCGACCTATCCGGAGCGTACTATAATGAGAAGGGGATGGATATCGGCGAGGTGATAAAATATCGGGAGATTAATAAGGGGTCGCTCGACGGGTTTGCTGGTGCTACGAAAATTACAAACGATGATTTACTCACGCTTCCCGTGGATCTTTTGGTACCCGCTGCTACGGAGGATGTGATTACAATTACAAATGCGGCAAACATACAGGCAAAATTAATTGTGGAAGGTGCCAATGGCCCAACATCTTCAAAAGCCGACAATATCATCAACGAAAAAGGCATTGTCGTGGTGCCTGACATCCTTGCTAATGCCGGGGGCGTGACTGTATCATACTTCGAATGGGTACAAAACAGACTGGGATACAAGTGGACGGCTGATCGCGTCAACCGCAGATCTGACCGCATTATGAAGGATGCATTTGTCAACGTTTACAAAACGGCACAAGAATACAAAGTGTCGATGCGGATTGCCGCTTACATGGTAGCTATCGACAAAGTGGCTAAAACCTATAAGTTTCGCGGCGGTTATTAATTTACCTATCTCCATTCACATTTCTTAACTTTGCAGTACGCGTACTGATTAATCATTTATTTTTTTTCGCATGACGATACATAAGGAAGGTCGAATTTTATTGTTTGTTTTACTGATCATCCTCTTTGGATTGAATTGGTCTGTTCTTTACTATTTTCCCAATAGTGCCTGGGTGCAGAATAGTGTAATCTTAGCCAGTGTTATTTTTTACCTGCTAATTCTTCAATTTTTCAGAAACCCAATTTTTGCAATCAATACGAATGATAAACATATCCTTGCCCCTGCGGATGGCAAAGTAGTTGTTATTGAAGACACAGAGGAGAACGAATATCTGAAAAGCAAACGAAAACAAATTTCCATTTTCATGTCACCGGTTAATGTCCATGTCAACCGTATGCCTGTTAGCGGAGTTACGAGTTTTTTTAAATATCATCCAGGCAAATACATGGTAGCGTGGCATCCTAAATCAAGTACTGAAAATGAACGCACGACCGTAGTGATTAAAACGAACGATGGAGTAGAAATCCTGATGCGGCAAATCGCAGGTGCTTTGGCAAGAAGAATCAAGTGCTATGTTAAGGTAGGACAGCCCTTCAATCAAGGACAGGAGTTTGGCTTTATTAAGTTTGGCTCTCGTGTTGACATATTTCTTCCGCTTGACGCAAAGGTCGCTGTATCTGTTGGAGATGTTACTAAGGGCGGACGGACGATTATTGCTGAGTTGTCTTAGAGATTTAAAGATTAAAGATTGGAAGATTCAAGATTGGAACATTGAACACAATCTGAAATGAACTGGTGCGTTATGATGTGGGATATTGTTCCTGTAAGGAAATATTACAAAGCGGTACATTTTTTTGTGGATGCTAACACTCGTTTTTACTGTTATTCTGCATACCTTTAAAAATTCATTAGTCATTAACTTACACCGACCTTAGTGTTCATAAGGATCGTACTTAAAACTTCTCAGCATGAAGGCTATAAAATTTTCAACGAACAGAGCCGATTTCTTTTCAACTCTCAATCAGCGCGTAAACGAATATTTTAAATCGAATAACATAAGTCGATATGCCAATACACAGATGCGTATTAAGACTGTGTTCATGTTTGCATTGTACTCCGTTCCGTTTCTCTTAATTATAACTGGATTAGTTACCAATATCTGGATCATGTTAGCGCTATGCATCGTGATGGGATTCGGTACAGCGGGTATAGGTTTATCGGTCATGCACGACGCCAATCACGGTGCATATTCTAATAAAAGCTGGGTCAATAACACGGTAGGCTACTCACTCAATGTACTGGGCGCCGGCGCTTTTAATTGGAAAGTCCAACACA
>CAZAHL010000017.1:0-45398 GCA_964484845.1 uncultured Chryseolinea sp.
AAGCTGGAGTTTATTTTGACAACTTCGTTAAGTTTACGCGCATGCCTGAAAGGGCGTGATCAATTTATAAAACAGGCAGGCACTGGATATTCTGAAAATGAACGTTGTGTAGACTTGTCATGAACTTGTGTTCAATTTCAGTGACCACACTGAAAAAAAAGTCAGGCATTTTGTACCCGAAATGTTCTTTGAATTTATGTTAGACCTTGCTCGAACAGTGAGTGCTTCCAGTGCTTCCAGATAAAATTGTAAGAATTATTTGCCTACTTCAATTAATATTATATACATTTATAAATAATATCACGCTGTTCATATGAAGGGTACTTATCTTGGAGAGTTTGAGGAAATTGTTTTGCTCGCTACGGGCATCCTAAACGACGCTGCTTATGGAGTAAGTATTTGCAGCGAAATAGAAATTCAAAGCGGCCGTACCGTCAATATTGGTGCGGTACATACAGCATTACACCGGCTGGAGGAAAAGGGATTTTTGAAATCGAAATTTGGAGAGGCCACCGAGGTAAGAGGAGGAAAGCGCAAGCGATTATTCACACTTACGCCGTATGGAATCAAGGCGTTGAGGGAAGCACAGGAACTACGAAACCACATGTGGTCACAATTTCCTAAAGTTATTCTCCAAAAAAACTAGCGTTACAGTCATGGAGCACAAGCCGCCCAGTTTTGCCAGAAAAATACTTCGTTGGTTTGTCAACGCAGAATTTGTTGAGGAAATAGAAGGGGATTTTGATGAATTATTTCATCAACGTTTAGCCACGCAAAATGTCTTTAGCGCTAAACTCCAATACGTTCGCGATGTTCTTCATGCAATCAAGCCCTATCAGCCTAAACGAAAATCCACACTTGTGGGCCACGAAATTTTCAATTGGATATTTTTAAGACTCGCGCTAAGGAATTTGGCGAAACGAAAAGGCTATAGCGTTATTAATATACTCGGACTTACGGCAGGACTGTTGAGTTTCTTTCTGATTGTAGAGTATGTTGCTTTTGAACGGAGCTATGATTCATTTCACGAAGGCTCAGATAAAATATATCGAGTGGCTTTTAACTGGGGGGAGACCGACTATAAAGGTGATAACTCAAGTATTTACGCCTCCAGTGTACCCGCAATGGGACCTGCATTGAAAGATGCAATAGCAGAGATAAAGGACTTCACAAGGTTTGTTCCTGTTCTCACTGTAAAGCCTTACTGCGTTTTCACCTATTACAAAAATAACAGAGTAAAATATGCAGGTAATGCTGACAAGGGTTTTTATGCGGATTCAAGTTTTTTGAAAATATTTTCTTTTCCCATACTTCATGGAAATAGCACGCCACTTTCTCAACCCAGATCTGTTGCCATCACAAAATCGTTTGCACAAAAGGTCTTTGGAGACTTGACGAGTGATGAAATTATTGGTACCACCATTGAAGTTGATAATCAAGATAAGACAGATCATATTGTGACTGCAATTCTGGAAGATCTGCCAACGAATTCACACATTCAGTTTGACTACCTGATCTCCTATTCCACCATCAATTCAGACAGACTCGAAGACAATCTTGGGTGGAGTCAATTTTATACTTATGTGATAACGCATGCGCCTGTCACAAATGCAGGGATTGAACCAAAGCTCAAACAGGTTCTTGAAAAACTCTACGGAAAAGAATCTCGCATTTCAGTTTTTTTGCAACCACTCGAAAAAATTTACCTCACTTCTAAACTAAGAGAAGAGCTTACCGCAACAGGTTCAAGTCAGCAACTCATTTTTCTGACAATCATCGCTTATGCTATTTTGTTGATGGCCTGGATCAATTACATAAACATGTTTTTGGCAAGAGCCCTGGAAAGGGCTAATGAGATAGGCGTGAAGAAAGTGCTGGGATCCTCCAGAATACATCTGATTGTTCAGTTCTTAGCGGAGTCAATGATCATTACTGTCCTTAGTTTTGTTTTGACCTTTTTGTTATTGCTCATAATACAACAGCCATTTGAAACATGGTTGGGAAAAGACATCTCCAGCATTATCATGGACCGAGTTCCCGTCCTTCTATTTGTATTTACAGGTGTGATACTGGGAAGTATCTGTGCGGGGTTGTATCCGGCGTTAATTTTATCCGCGCATAATCCTGTTAACATTCTCGGCGTCAAACATCAATCGTCTGGCCGTGGAATCTTCTTTAGAAATGGATTGGTTTATTTTCAATTCGCGGTTTCATTCGTAATCGTGGCAAGTACCCTAATTGTTAACCGGCAAATTAATTTTATGAAAAATTCAGATCTCGGAATGGAGATCAATGGGTGTGTAGCTGTGCGGAGTCCTGGAGATATGGATTCAACTTACAGAAGCCGTGTGCAGTCCTACAAAGAGCGGTTACTGAAATATCCCTATATTAAAAACGTTTCCTTTACTACGTCTATTCCAGGTAAACCCATTACAACCTCAGGGGGTGTCCAGCGCGTAGTAGGACCCGACCTGGAAGGTAACAATGTATTCCTTCTTCAGGTTGACGCGAATTTTTTGAATACGTATAACATACGTTTAATTGCCGGGAAAAATTTTTCAGATAACCTTTCCAATGTTCCCAACGTAGCGGCACTTCAGACCTTAAAGTTTGAGTCACCTGAGGAAGCCATAGGCCACCGGATCCATTGGCAGCGAAAAGAGTATGAAGTAATAGGGGTCGTTTCAAATTACAATCATTTATTTCTGAAGGAAGCATTCGAGCCGATCCTGTTAAGTTTTAACCCTGCAGCCACGGGTTTTATCACGCTTAAAATTCAGCAAGGACATTATGATCAGGCTCTACAGTACGCCAAACGCGAAATGCAAGCTCTTTTTCCTACGAATCCTTTTGAGTATAATTTTCTCGAAACAACCTACGACAATCAATATAAATCGATACAACAATTTGATTGGTTAACCAGATATTTTTCTTTTCTCGCGATTCTTATTGCGTGCCTCGGATTATTTTCACTCTCATTCTATACCGTTCAACGCAGAGTTAAGGAAATAGCGGTACGCAAAGTTTTTGGTGCTACGATCTTCGACGTGCTGCTTTTGCTTTCCAAAAATTATTTTAAGATAGCATTGATTAGTTGCTCGGTGGGATCGTGTTTAACGTTTTATATTATGACTGAATGGTTAGCAAATTTTGCTTTTGCTATTCAGCTTGGTGCGCTTGATTTGTTAATTCCACTGATGGGCATAACACTAATCATTCTGTTCACAATAAGTTATAATTGTATTCGAACTTCCTTTTCAACTCCATCAAAATCCTTAAAGCATGATTAGATCAAAAGTATTTTTCTACTGGGTTAAACGTAAGATATTCCTACTGTTTTTTCCGTTTCTGCTTTTCGCGCCCTATGGCTTTGCACAGGAACTGCGCACTGAAATTTCTCGGATTATTCATTCCGTTAAAGGAGATGTTGGTGTGGCCATCAAACATATGGAAAACGGTGACACGCTCACATTTTTAGGAAGGACCCATTTTCCAATGCAAAGCGTGTTTAAATTTCCACTGGCAATTGCAGTACTTCACCAGGTTGATAAAGGCAAACTTTCATTGGAACAAAAAGTGTTGATAAAAAAGGATGACATGATTCCAAATTCCTGGAGTCCAATAGCAGAGAAATTTCCTAATGGTGGTGTTGAGCTAACTGTTCGAGAATTACTTTCCTACACAGTTTCTCAAAGCGACAATATTGGTTGCGATATTTTATTTGGATTGATGGGTGGTCCATCTAAGGTGGAAGAATATTTTCATGGTCTTGGATTTAAACGAATTGCGATTGTAAATACGGAAGCAGAGATGCATAAAAGTTGGGATGTTCAATTCAATAATTTTGCTGAACCTTGGGAGATGGTGAAAATACTCGAGTCGTTTCATCAAGCGAAGTTTCTTTCAAAATCCAGTCAGGATCTCCTCATGGATATGATGCTCAAAACTATTACGGGTCCCAAAAGGCTTAAGGGCATGTTACCCGAGGATGCGGATGTTGCGCATCGAACTGGTATGAGTTCAACAAATGATCAGGGCATCCGGGCTGCTCTGAATGATGTTGGAATTATCACGCTTCCCAATGGAAATCACTTTGCGATTGCTGTGTTTATATCGAATACTAAGGTGGAGACGTCAAAACTCGAAGAATTAATAGCTAAAATCTCGAAAGCGACATTCGATCATTATTTATCGAAACAATAAAACTGTCGGTAGATTGCAACTCTATAAACTTCCTGAGCGTTTCCAACGTAATCTTTGTTTTGCGTGTCAAAGGAATAAACGGTTATGAGATTTCTAAACTTTATTATATTTCCTTTTCTGATTATTGTATTGAACAGTTGTGATGAAAACGATGATAATCCCACCACTGAGTTAACGGGATCATGGTTACTTTATGAAAAGGGATATTCACCAGGAGGAGAGTACATAGTCGAAGCGGTTCCGCCCACGCCAGCGCAAGTACTTATATTTGAAGAAGAGGAAATGTCTTCTTCAGTTGGGGGATTAGAGGATTTTAAATTTTATGAGGTTTCGATTGATACGGTCACTCAAACAGAATTCCTAGCTCTTTATAAAAATAAACCATCAGGTCAAGATGATGAGTCAAGTCCTACTTATTTATTTGAAATTACGGGTGACACCCTAAAGCTTTATTTTCGCTATTGTATTGAAGGATGTCACTTAGCGTTCAGGAGAATTAAGTAGGTGTTAATTCCCGTTTTACCTTTGGTGGTCTAATTCACAGCCAGCACGATTAACATTGATTTGCTTAGACATTTTATAAATGGTCTTTCAGCCAAGCGGAAAGCAACTTAGGCCAGGCTTCTGCCGCTTTGTTTCCAGGATTCATCCCGTAGCCGTGCCCGCCTTCTGGCACCATGTGTAACTCGACACTGGCTTTGACACGCTGCAACGCAGTGGCCAACACAAAAGAGCTTGCTGCTCCGCTATCATCCATGGTTTGAAATATGAAGGTGTCTGCTACGTTGACATTTGCTTTAAATTCAGGGGATAAGGAATGGTTTGGGCCCTCATCCAAATAGGAGGGGTAGATAAGAATCATACAAGTAGGTTTACCAGATTGAATATCGGATGAATCTTGTTCGGGATAAGTTTGTTCACGCTCAGTCATAGCCGCACGCGTCACTAAATGAGCACCTGCAGAAAACCCCATAGCACCAACTTTCAACGAATCAATTCCGTAGACATGGGCATTGTGTCTAACGAGCTTCAGGGACCGCTGAAAATCTTGCAGTGCGCCGTTTCGTTTTTCTGGTACTCGGTAATGCAAGACAAAAACGGTGTAGCCTAATTGGTTTAACCAGTTTGCAACCGTATAACCCTCTTTGTGTACAGCTAACCTGACATAGGCCCCACCCGGGCAAACAATTATCGCTTTGCCATTTTTCTTTTCTGGTTCAGGCTCAAAAACAGCCAAAAATGGATTGGTTACTTCAACTACGCGGATGGTGCCATCCTCTAACGTAGCTGGTACTGGTGCGGACTTTGGTTTTTTTTCCTGCGGAACAGCATTTGTCCAAAGGTATAAGGAATCTGTTTGAGCTTGAAGCCGGATTCCAATGACAAGAAGAGGTACGCAAAGGAGATATAATTTGTTCATCTGAAAGGTCAATTCCAAATTAAAGATACTTAATCCTGGTGAAATTAAATTTTTCTCCAATAGTTAAAATAGTTACACCGTTAGCCGCCATTAATTCCTGCCTTTGCTCTCGTGAATCAAAATTCGACATTCAATTTTTTTTCTGTTCAATGCAACGTCGAATCACAAATGAAGGGCAAGTTTTATCCTACTACATTGCGCTGATGGAACAACCAGCGTGTAGCCATTTCGGCTTTTTTCATTTGTTATTAAACAAAACAGATTTATATTGGATCAACGTTGTTTAATTTTAAAAAGGAGCATCCCAATAGACGATTGAGATAACTCCTTTTTTTATCGCCGGAATGTAATAAGCAGGATCAATACTACGGTGAGTAATACGAAAAATGTGATCATTTGGAATGGTGGAATAGGATCTCTACCGGGTATTCCAAAAACGAACTTGATAAAATTTCTAATAGTATTCATTAACGATTAATCAAACAACAACGTATTTATTTTTACAAAAAGAAGGGGCCTTACCACCCCTTTGTTAGCACTACAATCATCTTTCGGTGAAGCTACATTATTTTCCGAATTTACAAATCGTGCAAGCTCGCAAAAATGTATATGTTAGATTAAGAATATACACAATGGTTACTTTTTGAGCGAAAAGGTCCCCGAACTCAGGGAGAAGAGGTATACTCTTTTCTGTTCTACCCCTGTTTTCAGGGGTGGGTGATTTTTTTTAATCAATACTCAAGATTGAAGATTTTCGGAAATATCCACGGTGTGTTTGCTCTCTTTCTGCTGGTATTCTTTAGGGGTAAGTCCAAACTCTGTCTTAAAGCACTTAGCAAAATAAGATAAATTTGAGAACCCTACTTCATACATGATTTCCGAAATATTTCCTTCCTTATTCTTTAAAAGAAGGGAGGCTTTTTTTATTCTATATTTTTTGATGATCTCTTTAGCTGAAAAATGTGTCAATGATTTTAGTTTCCGATACAGGTGCGTAGGACTCATTCCAATTTCTTCGCTAAGCATTTCCACACTCAACGCCGGATTTGCAATGTTCGCTTCGATGATGTTCACCACTTTGCGAATGAATTTATCGTCGACATTTTCTTTCGTGTTTTTAAGAGATGGCTGTGTAATTATTTCAGAGTTGAAATAATTAGATAATTCTTGCTTTCTTTTTAAAAGGTGATCGATGCTTGCTTCAAGTAATTCAACTTCAAAAGGTTTGGTTAGGTAAACGTCTGCGCCCATCCTGATGCCTTCAATTTTTTGTGATGTTAAACTTTTGGCGGTCACTAAAATAATTCCGATGTGTGATGTCTTGGGATTCTCTTTAATCTTTTTACACAGGGTAAGCCCATCCATCACAGGCATCATAATGTCGCTAATAATTATTTCCGGAAAAAAGCTGGTAGCTTTAAGAAGAGCTTCTTCCCCGTTTTCCGCCATTATTAAATTGTACTGGTTTTTAAGATTGATGCGCAGGAAATCAATCATGTCGATATTGTCCTCAACAATCAGAATAAGGGGCTTGTCCGAGTCAAGGTTATAGAAATAGGCTTTAGAATCCTCCTGGTTATTATTGTCAGTTTTTGTAGCCAACAAATTAAGCAACATGTTTTCCTCCGTCGCGTCAACCGGGAAGTGGATATTTCCTAAGGGAAGGATAACGGTAAAGCACGATCCCTTGCCTAACGTACTTTCAACTTTTAACTTACCGTGATGAAGCTTGGTGTATTCAGCAACCAGCGTAAGGCCAATGCCAGATCCACTTTCTATTTGTTTTGCTTGTGGAGCCTGATAAAACCGATCAAATATTTTAGGTTGATCTTCGGGTGATATACCGATGCCTGTATCCTTCACGTAAATTTCTACCGATCCTTTTGGAAAATCTTTATCCGCAGAACACATCTTTAGGGAGAAGTCTAGTGATCCTTCCGGCGGTGTAAACTTAAACGCGTTGGATAGTAGATTATAGAGTATAGTTTCGGCTTTATCGGTGTCTGCCCAAACTCTGCAAGTGTCGACAGTAGGATGAAATGTAAAATGAATTCTGTTGCGTGTGGCTTTATCGGAGAAGAGTGTATAAAGATCAGAACAAAAGCTCACGAGGTCAAAGGCCGTAATTTTAAGTTCCAGGTTGTTATGTTCGAGTTTTCGGAAGTCTAATATCTGATTCACTACCCGAAGCAGTCGATAAGAATTTTTCTCCGCTAGTTTAAGGAGGCTTCTGCTTTCTTCATCCAGATTTTCGCGTTTTAAAGTTTGTTGAATGGGCGGAAGTATCAAGCTTATGGGTGTGCGTAGCTCATGCGAAATGTTGGTAAAAAATTGCTGCTTTGTTAATGCAATCTCTTCAGCATGGCCTTTCTCCATCCGGATTATTTTCACTTCATTCCTCCAATGAAGTCTCGTCGAATAAAACCGGAGGCCGGCATACACTATCAGTACGATCAATACTCCATAAAGAATTAAAAAGGAAGGGCTTAAAAATAGTGGCGGACTTACATATACCTGGAGCACCGCTTCATCTTTGCTCCACACACCATAATTGTTTGTGCCTCTGATTACTAATTTGTAATCACCCGGTGACAGATTGGAATACACAGCAAAATTTTCTGCGCCTGAAACATAATTCCATTGCTTATCGAAACCTTCAAGTTTATACGCATAAACATTTCTGAACGGCTGCCAATAATGTAGTGCGGAAAATTCAACCGCGATGGATCGTTGTGCATATGTTAAAGTTATTTTCTGTGTAAACGCAATATCATGACTCAGCATACCTCCGATATCGTGTTCTTCGGCGCTGATTTTTTTGTTGTTAATCTCAAGTGAAGTAAGGTGCACTTTTGGTTCATAGAGGTGAGCTCTTGCATCGGGCGAGATGCTGATGTATCCGTTGTCGCCCCCAAAAATAATTTGGCCATCTGCCGTCGTCGCATAGCAACCATCAAAAAAACTTTTCAGAGGAATATCCTTATCCATTGGAAAGATTTCCGTATGGCGATCCGAAATACTAAACTTTATAATAAAACCTCCTGCAGCGCCCCAGATGTTTCCTTGCGGATCTTCCGTAATACTGGCCATTGTTATATCATCGCCTGTTATAAGCGGATGGAAAATGGCAGTATCCGATTGAGGCTTGTATTCGATCAATCCATTTAAAGTGCCTGCCCACAAGCTTCCCTTTCGAGAAAAGTACAGACAAGTTATCCCGCGCTTATTCGAAACTTTATCGAACGCTTCCACCTGAGTATTGCGATAGGATTGAAGATCGATCCGGAAAAGTTCGTTGTAGTTTATGGACCAGATTGCATTTCCTCCGGAGACATTTTTTTCAGAACCAAAATCGCCAACAAGCTCAAAACGAATGGTGGATATATCCTTTAAATTTCCTGTCACTTTAAATAGGCCACCTTCCCAGGCACTTACCCAGAATGAACCGTCCGTGCCTTTGGTAAATTTTGCAATGTAGTTTGTGATCAGACCATTCGTAGGATTGGAAGTGATAGAATGCATTTTCCCAAGTGACTCGTCCCAAATATTTATGCCTCCTGCAGTTCCAATCCAGATGCGTCCATAGTCATCTTCCTCAAGGGCATACGCATTGTTTAATAGAATTCTTCTTTTCTCAGGCGATTGTGTATGAAATATTTCCTTTTCGCCTGTGGCAGGGTCAATTCTAATAACGCCATGCAGTGTAGCCAGCCAGGTAATTCCTTTCTTGGATATCAATACAGATTTTACCTGGTTGCCGATGGTTTGTCCACCCAACGAATGGGATACTTCATGGTATTTATAATAGTTTCGGAATTTGTTAAGCCGGCTTAATCCATTGGAAGTAACGAACCAGATGACACCACCGGCATCTTCTTTGATCTGCCAGATAGCATTGTTGGCAATGGAATACGAGAGTTGAGGATTATGAAATAAGACTTGGTTCAAATTTGTTTTTGGATTAAAAACATTCAATCCAAAATCGGTACCCAACCATAGATTTCCCTCATCACCGATATATATGTTTTTAATAACTTCATTGCTAAAGCCAATATTCTTCTCGGTATAGTGACTATAATTTCCTGTAAAGATATTTAATAGGCAAAGTCCCGTTTCAGTCCCGATCCAAAGAAGTGAATCGGATGACGCGGGTTTAATGTCACAGATCAGATTATTTTTTAAAGATGGTCTATAATTCCCTTTGAGGTCAATGGTAGTAAATATATTTTGTCCGGGACGAAGTTTGTTCAGTTTGTCGTACGTTCCGATCCAGAGGTTTCCAAACGTGTCTTCATGAATTGAACGGATGGTATTGTGACTCAGATTGCTGTTTAGAGTATTAAATTCTTTTTGAACGCTGTTGTTATACCGTATAAGTCCCGTTGCAGTTCCTATCCAAATGGAATTGCTTCTATCTTTATAAAGTGTTCGAATAACAGTGTGAGTGCCTAAATCAATTCGGGTTATTTCAAATGTCAGTGTATTGATTTTACACAATCCCTTCCAGGTTCCCACCCAAAGATAATCACCATCGATTAGCAGGGAACTGATTTCGTTTGCCGGAAGCGAATGTGACTCTTCTTTTTTAAACGTGATAAACCGGTGGCCGTCATAACGGGATAGTCCGTTAGCAGTTCCGATCCAGATAAAATCGTTTTTATCTTGGGTTATTGCACTAATGATGTTGGATGATAGTCCGTCGCGAATGGAAAGTGTTGAAAAAAAGAGCGAATCGGACGCAAATGAAGTCCCACAGGAGAGAAGAATCAGGAAAGACACGGTAAGCGATATGAAAATCTTTCTGCACATATTCAGCTCGTTTAAGGTACTAATTTTTCCTGTAAGAGATACCGGGTTCTGTTCCTATAGTGAAGTTTCACACGATGTGCATAAAGAAAATACTGCGTACCCGTTGGTTTTCTTGCGAGGTCTTTTGTTGCGTTTTGTCCCAATCCTGGTTTATAATTAAGTGCCCTCAAAGGATTGCAACCCACAAATAATACGCGCATCTGCAATACTCCTGAATTTGTTGTAAAAAGCAAGATTCCAACTCTCAGATGGTTGATTTTTATCCATTCCTGTACGATTTGCCGTAGCCTCTACAAACGTTTGAACCTACCTTTAAATCGTTTGAAATCAATTTGCAAACCTTAATCCAAACGATATGGCGAAATTCTATCTGAACACAAAATGGGGATTGGCGATGCTGGTCGTTTTTATCAGCTTCCACGCTTTTTCGCAGGCCCGAATTACGGGTAAAGTAATTTCAACCGACGAAGGCACCGGCTTGCCGGGAGTAAGCATTCTTGAAAAAGGAACGACGAACGGCACAGTGACTGATGCCGGCGGCCTCTACTCTATTAATGTAAAGGACGGCGCCACCTTGATCTTTTCATTTATCGGATATGCAACACAAGAAATAGCCGCAGCAGAAAGGTCATCTCTAGATGTAAGCATGGAACCAAGCGCGAGCACCCTAAATGAAGTTGTTGTTATTGGCTATGGGGAGCAGGAAAAGAAAGATGTAACGGGAGCGGTCTTAGCGCTGGGGAGCCGGGATTTTAACAAGGGTATTATGGCATCCCCGCAGGATTTGTTGATTGGTAAAATTGCGGGAGTTCAGGTTTCCACAAACAGCGGTGCTCCCGGCAGCGGCGCTACCATCCGTATCCGTGGGAATGGTTCCATTGGAGGAAGCCAGGATCCATTAATCGTGATCGACGGATTTCCGGTCGATAATAACGGTATCGGCGGTACTGACAACCGGATGGCAGCAATAAATCCCAATGACATAGAAAGTTTTACGGTGCTGAAAGATGCTTCTGCAACGGCCATCTATGGGTTGCGGGCATCAAACGGTGTGATCATTATTACCACTAAAAAAGGCAAAGAAGGGAAACCGCAATTATCCTACAACGGCAGCGTGTCGGTAAGCACCCCTATGAAATATGTGGATGTGCTCACAGGCGACGAAATGAGGGCGCTGGGAAATACGTTGCTTGCTCAAAATATACCCGGTCTTACATCCGATGCTTTGCAACGCCTGGGCGATGCGAATACCGATTGGCAAAAAGAAATTTACCGGAATTCAGTATCGCACGATCACAATGTAGGAGTTGCTGGCACCTATAAGGATTTTCCTTACCGGGTTTCTTATGGATATACCGATCAACAGGGAATTCTTAAAACTACCAGTTTTGTCCGCAATTCCCTGAACATAAATCTTACCCCAACTTTTTTTGATGGTGATTTGAAAGTCACCGCTACCATGAAAGGAAGTTACTCCAAACAAAACTTTGGTAACCCGGAGGCGGTAGGCGCAGCGGTAGCATTTGATCCGACTCAATCCGTTCGCAATGGAAGCACACGATGGGGTGGTTTTTTCACCTGGGTAGCGCCTGCATCTGCCACGACACTGGATCCCAATGGAGAACCTCTTACGCTTGCCACCAGCAATCCCGTTGCGCTTCTGGAACAAAATGACAACAGCGCAAACGTATGGCGCGGTCTTGGAAATCTTCAGCTGGATTATCGGCTTCGTTTTTTTCCGGCAGTAAAACTGACCATGAATGCTGGAATAGATTATACAACCTCAGAAGGACATAACAATGCACCTGCCAATGCAGCGTGGATTTTTGAAAATGGCGGGGGTCAGAAAATAGATTATACTGGTGAAAATAAATCCAAACTGCTCGACCTCTATGCCAACTACTTAAAGGAATTTGGAAAGAGTAAATTTGACTTGACTGCGGGCTATTCCTATCAAAGTTTCGAGCGTGATGGAACAAACTTTGGACGAAACGCGATGTCTGGAGACGATATTATTTACACAGATTTTCAAACGCAGGTTACAAACGGAGATACCGTTGAAGTCCCGAGAAAATTTATCTCAAATCCGAATTACCTGGTTTCTTTTTTTGGAAGGCTGAACTATTCTTTCAGCGATAAATATTTATTGACGGTATCTTTTCGGGACGATGCTTCTTCTCGTTTTTCTGAAGATAACCGGTGGAAGATCTTTCCAGCCGCAGCGGTAGGATGGAATATTAGCCGGGAGCCATTCCTTCTTCAATCCAAATCTCTCTCTAATTTAAAGTTGAGAGCCAGCTATGGGGTTACTGGAAACCAGGATGTAACGAATGTTCCTTATCCTTATTTGTCAACTTATCAACTAAGCTCCTCAACTTCTCAATATCAACTAGGAAGCACATTCTACAATACATACCGTCCGCAACCCTATGATGCAAACATCCGGTGGGAAACAACGGAGCAACTAGATATCGGTCTTGACATTGGCTTGTTTGGGGATCGGATCACAGGTACAATTGATTTTTACCGAAAGAATACAGAAGATTTAATTAATAGTATTCCGGTACCCGGCGGAAGTAACTTCTCTAATTTTTTACTGACGAATGTAGGTAACCTTGTCAATAAGGGCTTTGAGGTAACGGTGAATACCATCCCCGTAAAAAACGAAAATTTCGAATGGAATATCGGATTTAATTTCACCTACAATGAAAACGAAGTCACCAAGCTCTTAAAAGTCGAAGATCCTAACTATCCAGGTGTACAGGTAGGAGGTATTGGCTTGCAACGGTTTATACAAAATATTCAGGTGGGTTATCCGGTCAATACCTTTTTAGTGTATAAGCAAGTTTACAACGAACAGGGTAATCCGGTCGAAGGTTTGTATGTTGACAAGTCAGGACTCGGCGGAGATGTCACCGCAAGTGAGAACAATAAATTCCGATATGAGAAACCTCAGGCGGATTATCTAATAGGGATTAATTCCCGTGTCAATTATAAAAATTGGGACTTTTCTTTTTCAGGTCGTGCAAGTATTGGCAATTACGTTTATAACAACATACACACCGGAGCGAATTATTCCAATTTTTATTATTCTACCGGGCACTTCAACAACTTGCCCAGGGCGGTGAATGATACAAAGTTCGCAAGCCTGCAAAGTTTCTCCGATTACTACCTTGAGAATGCGTCTTTCTTTAAGATGGATAACATTAGTCTGGGTTATAACGTGGCACCGGCATCCAACAAATTAAAAGCAAGAGTCAGTTTTACCGTTCAGAATGCCTTTTTTATCACCCAGTATAAAGGGATTGATCCTGAAGTAAACAACGTCTCTGCAACCGACTCAAGAAGTGGCATTGACAACAATATCTACCCACGCCCCCGGGTGTTTATGGTCGGGTTGAATCTCACTTATTAAACTGAATAGAATTTATGAAAGTTATAACTATAAAATTTTTAGTCACTTCGTTAACGCTGATTGCGTTGGTGACTTCCTGTATAAGCGATCTGGATCCGAAATCATTGGGAGCTAATTCTGTCACATCGGTGGATGCATATAAAACACCTGGTGATTTTAAAATTGGATTGGCAAAATTGTATTCCAGCTTTGTAGTCGCGGGACAATCCGGTCCTGGAACAGACCCAGACATTGCAAATCTGGACGTTGGTTTTGGTGTTTACCTCAGAGGCTACTGGAATCTTCAGGAGTTAACAACAGACGAAGCCGTTTATTCCTGGGCGGAAGACGGAGGTATAAGGCCGCTTCATTGGCAAACCTGGACCCCAACAAATTCATTTATTGGTGCCTTGTATAGCCGGATGATGTTGACGATATCCTATTGCAATGAATTTATTCGTGCTTCAAGCTTATCGGACGACCCGGACGTTAAAAAATTTAATGCGGAAGCGAGGTTCATTCGAGCCTTGGCATACTACCACGCATTGGATCTTTTTGGAAACCCACCCTTTGTAACTGACAAAGATAAGCCCGGTGCATTTTTTCCAATACAAACCAATCCCGGGGATTTGTTCACATACATAGAGACAGAATTAACAGCCATTGAAAGCGAATTAGGCGAACCCAAATTCGAATACGGCAGGGCGGACAAAGGAGCCCTTTGGATGTTGCAATCAAAATTATACCTCAATGCTGAAACTTATATTGGCTCTCCTAAATATACGGAATGCCTGACCGCATTGAATAAAATCTTTACGTCAAACGCTTATACTCTCGCGCCTAACTACCGGCTTAACTTTGTTGCTAATAACAATACAAGTCCCGAGTTAATTTTTACTATCAACCACGATGCGGCACATACACAGACCTACGGTGGAATGGGTTTCATTGTCCACGGACAAATTGGTGGAAATATGGTAGCATCCGATTTTGGTGTTTCAAGCGGCTGGGCACAGAATCGCGTAACTCCTGACTTTGTGGGACTATTCCCGGATCCAAGCGGGGCGACAGATACTCGTGCACTATTTCATACTGATGGACAGGAGCTCGAAATTGAAGATGTTGGAACGTTCACAGATGGGTATGCGGTGAGAAAATTTACAAATAAAACATTGGCTGGTGGAAATGCGCCGAGCGGAGGTAGCAACGATTTTGTTGATACCGATTTTCCAATGTTCCGGCTTGCTGATGCGATGTTGATGTATGCGGAAGCAGTCTTACGAGGAGGAAACGGTGGGTCTACTGGGCAGGCGCTTACGTACCTCAATTCGGTAAGAACGCGAGCCTTTGGAAATACATCTGGTAACATCACATCGGGGCAACTGAATTTGCAGTTTATACTGGAGGAACGTGGCCGCGAATTATATTGGGAATGCCATCGAAGAACTGACCTGATCCGGTATGGATTTTTTACAGGAAGTGATTATGTGTGGTCATGGAAGGGAAATACAAAGGAGGGTGCGGCAACGGAAGAATTTCGAAATCTGTTTCCGATTCCTGTCTTTGATTTAGCCGCGAACCCATCCTTAAAGCAGAATTCAGGATATAGCGGTGGAGATTAAAAAATTCTTTCTGCGTTCCGGGCAGTTCTGTAAAATTTGAAAACCCAGAGGCACAAGGAATAGAAAATTCGAGATAAAAGGATAAAATTTCAATGAAATGAAAATTAACATAGTAATATCAACACTCATCCTATTGGTAGGAACGCTTTTCTCTTGTGAAGAAGAGGGGGAGAAGGCAATCGTAAAAAGTGACGTAACGCCAAATGCCGTCAATAATCTTTCTGCTACTTCTTTTACACTGGCGTTTGATGATAGCGGTGAAAACTTTGAAAAGATCGCCTGGACCAAGCCTGATTTTGGATATCCGGCGGCGATTAGTTATACCGTTGAATTGGACAAGGCCGGTGCCAGCTTTGCGAATGCCGTGGAGCTGGCAGCCGCTACAACGAACGAAGTGACTATAACCGTTGGTGAAATAAACGAAGCGTTGCTGGGCCTGGGTCTTACGCCCGAAGAATCTGCTGGCATTGAAATAAGGGTACGGTCGGTTGTTAATACTATTATCCCGCCCGTCTATTCTACTCCGTTAAGCCTCACCATAACACCTTATGCAACAACCTTTCCGCCGATCTACATTGTTGGCGATGCACAAGGATGGAATCTTGACAACGCACTTGAACTTCAGAGTACCGGACCAGGGACCTATGAAGCTATCGGAGTATTTCAGGAGGCCGGTAAATTCAGACTTTTCGCTACGCCTTCATGGGATGCACCACAGTGGGGCTGGAATTTTTTCTCGGCTGGCGCGGTGGGGGATGGTCTAGCCAATGGGGCGGATGGCGATTCGAATTTTCTTTTTGAAGAACCTTCTGGCTATTATAAAGTTACCGTGTCCTTGAAAGATAAAACAATTGCAGTTGAAGCTTCATCTGCGCCGACGTTATTTATCGTAGGAGATGCGCAAGGCTGGGATCTAAACAATGCGCTCGAAATGCACAGCCTCGGGGGCGGACAATTTGAAGTAATCGGTCAATTTCAGCAGAATGGTAAGTTCCGGTTTTTCACGAATCCGGATTGGGGCGCAGATCAATTTCGCTGGAGCTCTTTTAACGGCGGTGCTGTTGATACAGAATTAGCAGATGGCGCAGATGGCGATTCTAACTTTTTATTTACGGGCTCAAGCGGGATTTATAAAGTGAATGTATCTATTAACGATAAAACAATTACAGTGGAGTCGTCAGCTGCACCGGAGCTCTATATCATCGGAGAAGACCAGGGATGGACGCTCGGCAATGCATTTAAACTGACCTGGTTGGGCGGTGGAAAGTATGAAGGAGCCACTAATTTTACTAACAACGCAACGTTTCGCCTATTTGATAAGCCAGATTGGCCAAATGGGTTTGCTAACTACCCTTATTTTGGAAACGAAGGTGAAGTTACTCCCATTCTGGAAAACGCAAACGATGGGGATTTAAATTTTCGCTTTGTAGGTACAACCGGCACCTTTACTATGGCAGTTGATTTGTACAATTTAAAAGTGGAAATGAGCCAGTAATCATGGATCGTTTCCGGACCAATACGAATCTTTATAGAATGAAACTGAGAATGCAGATTGTTGCTTTATTAATGTGTGGCTTGTTTTGCCATGTTTCTTGCCAGGAGGAAGACACTAAAGAAGTGGAACCTCCTGTTGATGAAACACCCCTCGATACTGCTGTATTTTATTTTGGCGCCGATCTTTCGTATGTGAACCAGATATTGGATCATGGTGGTACTTATAAGGATGGAGGTGTAGTCAAAAAACCTTATGAAATTTTTAAGGATCACCAGGGGAATCTTGTCCGCTTACGACTATGGCACAATCCCGTTTGGACAAAGCAGGTATATGGAGCTTCAGGCACCCAGTTGTACAATGATCTTGCAGATGTTGAAAAGGCAATTAAACTTTCCAAAGAGCAAGGTCTTTCGGTGCTTCTGGACTTTCATTATTCTGATACATGGGCTGATCCGGGAAAACAAGAAGTGCCGTCCGCCTGGAAGGATATCAAAAGCATTGACGTTCTAAAAGATTCAGTATATCAGTATACCTACAAAACCCTGCAATACTTGAATTCAAAAGGTATGATGCCTGAACTGGTACAGGTCGGCAATGAAACCAATTGCGGGATGTTTTATACGAAGGCACTGGCTGGATTTCCTGCTTGTAACGTCTGCGATAGTCAATGGGACCGACTGGGCGTTATAATGAACAGCGCGATTGATGCAATCAGAGAAGTAGCGGAAACATCTGACATTAAAACCAAAATCGTCCTTCACGTGGCTGATCCCAAAAATGTGGAGTGGTGGTTTGACAATATGATGGATGTAACCAAAGGCAACGTAAAAGATTTCGATATTATCGGATTTTCTTACTATCCCATATGGCATACGACGGTTTCTCTTAATCAACTTTCAGACAACGTTTCTAAATTTAAAAGTAAATACGATAAGCAGGTGATGATCCTGGAGACTGCGTATCCATGGACAACAGCAACAGATGATAGTTACAACAATCAGTTCGGAAGTCAGGCTGCAATAACCGGATATCCTTATACCAAGCAAGGGCAGTATGATATCCTGATCAAAATCGCCCAGGAAGTAAAAGCTGGCGGTGGACGTGGTGTAGTCTACTGGGAACCTGCCTGGATTTCTTCCGACGTTAAAGATCTTTGGGGCACTGGGTCTTCGTGGGAGAACAATACCTTTTTCGATTTTGATGGAAATGTTATTGAATCAATAGACTTTATGAAGTATGATTATCAGGAATAATTGATAGCAACGTCTGGAGAACATTGCAAGTAATCTGTCATTGCACGGCCCTATTGGTAGTAGCTCGTGATAATCTCAGATACGCTGTGGCAGCTTGCGTAAGATGCGCATCAAGCAATAGCTTACTACCAAGCGGGGGTATTCATTTGCAACGGTTTCTCGTTCTTCGAATTTTTAAAAATGGTTAACAAATCTAGAGACTTAACGAAATGAAAAAGTTCATTCAATGCAAATACGTTCTTCTATTTCTCATCCTCGCCTTTGTAAATGCAAAATCAGTTGCTCAAAGTTCAAAGAAACAAAGAGCAAGCAATGTTTATGTGGATGAAAAAGGAGTGATGCGCTGGAGTAAGTCAAAGGCTGAAGTTCAAGGCTTCGGAATAAATTACACCGTTCCCTTTGCACACGCTTATCGCGCTGCTAAAAAATTGAACATATCGCATCGCGACGCCATCGACAACGATGTCTATCATTTCGCGCGGCTTGGCTTTGATGCGTATCGCGTTCATGTCTGGGATACGGAAATCAGCGATACGCTGGGAAACCTCCTGGATAACGATCACCTGCAACTTTTTGACTACATGCTGAAGAAAATGAAAGAACGTGGAATGAAATTTATTCTTACGCCCATCGCCTTCTGGGGGAACGGTTATCCCGAGCAGGATGAAAAAACACCTGGTTTTGCCAGGAAATATGGAAAAGGTAATTGTCTAACTAACGAAGATGCTATCGCAGCACAGGAAAAATATTTGTTTCAGTTTTTAAACCATGTAAATCCCCATACAGGCGTTGCTTACAAAGATGACCCGGATATTATAGCCTTTGAAGTCAGCAATGAACCGCACCACAATGAAGCTCCGGAAAAAGTAACGGCTTACATAAACAAAATGGTTAACGCTATGCGAAAGACAGGCTGTTCGCAACCCATTTTCTATAACATAAGCCACAGCATTCATTTGGTAAATGCTTACTTCAACGCAGGTATTCAAGGAGGAACTTTCCAGTGGTATCCTACAGGCCTTGGTGCCCAGGAGGAGTTGGGTGGCAATTTCTTACCCAACGTAGATAGGTATAGCGTTGCTTTTGCCGATAATCCAAACTATAAAAAAAGCGCTAAGATCGTTTATGAATTTGACGCCGCCGATGTAGGAAGGTCCTACATATATCCGGCCATGGCGAGAAGCTTTCGGCAGGCAGGAATACAATGGGCTGCTCACTTCGCGTATGATCCCACGTTTATGGCGTATGCAAACACCGAGTACAATACGCATTACATGAATTTAATGTATGCTCCGCAAAAAGCGTTGAGTTTGAAACTGGCTTCGGAGGTTTTTCATTCTATTCCTATGTATAAGGACTTCGGAACTTATCCCGTTAACGCACGCTTTGGTCCATTCAGAGTAAGTTATGAGGAAGATCTTGCTGAAATGATCACCGAAAAAAAATTCATTTATACAAACAATACGAAATCAATTCCTTTGTTATCCGACAAACTCGAAGAGGTAGCAGGCTTTGGCAATTCGGCTGTTGTAATGTATGAAGGTAAAGGTGCCTATTTTCTTGACAAGCTGGAAAAGGGAGTGTGGCGACTTGAAGTAATGCCCGACGCTATATGGATTCAGGATCCCTTTGGAAAAAATAGCTTGGAAAAGGAGGTAGCTGTTTTAAATTGGAGAGCGTGGCCTATGACAATAGATCTGCCCGATCTAGGGGAAGCTTTTGTCGCCTTGGCAATTAATGATAATAACACATTTGACCCGTTGGTTAAAGGCAAATCGATCACCGTTCGTCCGGGAACGTACTTATTGTCAAAAAAAGGAACAACTCCTTCGATGATAGTAACCGATCGATGGAAAAATATTGTTCTCAAAGAATTTTCAGCGCCCCAGACTACCTTAACGAAGACATTCGTCATTCATAAACCGGTTCATGAAATTACTTCAGGCACGTCGTATACCATTCACGTAACCGTTGCGTCAGTTGATGAACCTGAATCGGTAGAGCTAAGCGTGTATTCAGGTTTTAGGCCGAAAGTCTACAACATGGAAAAGGTGTCCGGATATGATTATGCGGTTACGATCCCTGCTGAAGATGTGAGTGAAGGATTTCTCAGGTATTTTATTTCCGTAAAAGAAAAGGGAAATGCCAGCACGTTTCCCGGCGGCAAAGCGGGACATCCGGAGGATTGGAATTTCAACAATAACCAACCATTCGAAACAAAAGTTGTTCAGGCTTCCTCACCCATTTATTTGTTCAATGCCTTAACCGACTATAACGAGCTAGCCATCCCTTGGCATAAAGGGTTGTCTCTTGTGCCCCAATCGGAGCCCGGTAAAGGAGAGGTTCGCATCAATATCGAAAAACTCTTTGTCGTCGATCCGGAAAATCCAAAAGCAGAAAATGTCCATGATTACTCGATGCGGTATTATTTTGGCGGTAAAATAAAAGGCAGGCAAGGCGACTTAGGAGAAAAGAAAGAAATAGTATTTCATGGCAGATCATTATCCACGAAGCCATGCTGGTTACAGGTAGCGTTCATAACAAAACAAGGTCTCGCTTATGGCGGGATCATAAAAGTCGAATCTATGTCTGGGAATTACAAGTTGTCAGTATCTGACTTAAAAAAGGTAAGACTTGTTACTTTGCCCCGGCCTTATCCAACATTCTTACCATATTATTTTGATAATCAATTGACAGAGAAGCTTTCCATGCAGGATATTGAATCACTTCAGATTTCGATCGGTCCGGGTATTTCGGAGAGTGAGCTAGGCGCTAGTCATACCGTGGCAATCGAAAGCGTTAGGCTGGAATAATGTAAAGTGGACGGAGTTTTTATTCTTGAAATTTTCAGGACCAGCGGCTCACTTTGCTTTAATTTACTCAGGCATTTGATTCAAAGATATTCCTGGACAAAAACTCATTCCTGAATTTCCCTTTAGGATCATATTTATTGACCAGTTGCTTAAAGTCTGCCAGCTTCTCATAACGCGATTGAAGGGTCTCAGGCGACATTGTAAACAATTTTCCCCAATGGGGTTTTACATTAAAGGGTGCTAATTTTTCTTCGATCAACGGCAACAATTCACGAACGCCATCCCAATCCGGGTTCAACGTGAAATGGATTGCAACGCTATCCTGATGATAGCAGGGACTCATCCAAAAATTATCGGCAGCTATCGTCCGGATTTCAGTAATCATTAAAAGCGGTTTTATTTTTTTTCGCAACGTTTCTACTGCCTGGATAGCTTTAAAGGCGTGTTGGCGCGGAACAAAATATTCAGCCTGCAATTCTTCTCCGCTGCTGGGAGTGAAACCCATCTTAAAGTGAGGCAATCTCTCGTACCACGGTCCGGGTACACTCATTTGTTCCGTACAATTTTCGGCAGAAATTTCAATAATAGGATGAACATTCCGGGTGGCAAGCGTTGCCCCAAAGAACGTCTTCTCTGCGGCATATGATTCACCGTCGTTCACAATTCCTTTGATCCATACCTGATTGATATTCGAGGTCTGCCAATCATAGAATAAGCTTACGCTGTATCCAGCCGACATAATTTCGTCAAAGTGCGCCTCAAGTTGCTCTATTGGGAGATTCAAATATACATCTTGACGCATTGAGAACGCAGGTATCAGATCAAGGGTGATTTTAGTGAGGACGCCAAGAGCTCCAAGCCCAACAACCGCACCCTGAAAATCTTCATCCTTTTCTCTGGAAAGAGAAACGATTTCACCCTGGGCATTTACAAATTCTATCGCTGATACGGGTGTCGCAAGATTCCCGTTTTTAACTCCGGAACCGTGAGTTGCAGTGGCGCATGCACCCGCAACAGAAATGTGGGGAAGCGAGGCAAGATTTGGAATAGCAAAACCTTGCTTGTGAAGGTAGGTACAAAGCTCGCCGTACCGGGCGCCAGCAGAAACTGTGACAGTTTTAGATACCTTACTTATTGACAGTATCTGATAAAGATTTCGGGTTGAAATTAAATTGTCTTTGGAGTCTGCTATAGTATTAAAGCAATGTCGTGTTCCAAGGGCACGGGCTTTATTACAACTCAATACCATTTTCTGCACGTCATCAACTGAGAGGGGCTCGAATAGATTAGAAGTACTATAGGTTAAATTACCGGCCCAATTTTTCATATTAGAACTATCTAAACTATCTACAGGAGTACTGGCTTCGACCGGTTTATCCGGCTTGTTACAGGCAGCAAGATTTGCAAGGACTGTGCCGGTCATGAGAGTTGATGAAAGTTTTAGGAAGGTACGTTTTTTCATTTTGACATTTTGAATGTAAAGTAAGAAAACTCCCCTTAACCTGATAGTAACTAGTTTCGAGTTTAGAGTTTCTAGTGTCTGGCTCCCCGCTTGAGGCTCGACGATGAATTCAAAAACTTTCCGATTCGCTTGCTGCAAAATTTTGAACTGGCTGCACGCGTTCGGTCTATAACTCGAAACTTGAAACCTTTAGCCATTTTGGTGAATTATTGCAATTTGGGGTGTAAATACGACAACCTGAGAGGTTGATTACGACAAAATGAATTGATACATTTAGCTCTTAAACTTAAAAAGACGAATGAAGACCATCACTATACTTGTGCCTAAAGGTGCAATCTTGGGTAGCATCGAAGGCCCACGTCAATTGCTAACCGGCGCCAATTCTTATGCAGCCAGCATCGGTAAATCGCCTTTGTTCAACATACAATTGGTAGCTCTGACAAAAGAGACACTGTTGATCAACGGCATGTATACCATCAGTACCGACCACGTGATAAACGATGTTTCAAAAACCGATCTTATTATTATTCCCGCCATTGATGGTGACTTAAAAAAAGCGATCGATCAGAACAAGGATTTCATTCCTTGGATTGTGAAGCAATATAAGGCAGGTGCAGAAGTGGCTAGTCTGTGCGTAGGAGCCTTCTTACTTGCTTCTACTGGGTTGCTGGATGGCCGAAAATGCGCAACGCACTGGATGTTTGCAAACGAATTTCGAAAGATGTTTCCCGATATCGACCTGGTAGCTGACCGAATCATAACTGATGAACATGGCATTTACTCCAGTGGCGGCGCTTACTCATATCTTAACCTGGTGTTATACATCATTGAAAAATACGCAGGCCGGACCGCTGCCATTTTTTGCGCCAAAATGTTTGCGGTCGATATCGACCGGGAGAGCCAATCATCCTTCATGATGTTTAGCGGCCAAAAAGATCATGAAGATGAACCGATAAAAAAAGCGCAGGTATTTATTGAAGGCAATTTCCAAAATAAAATAACCGTAGATGACCTTGCTTCCCGATTTGCCTTAAGCAGAAGGAACCTCGAGCGAAGGTTTAAACGTGCCACGGCTAACACCGTCATTGAATACATTCAACGCGTGAAAATTGAAGCTGCAAAGATGACGTTGGAGTCCACCCGAGAAAATGTGAACGAGGTAATGTATAAAGTAGGTTATAACGATACGAAAGCTTTTAGAAATACTTTTAAACGATTTACCGGCCTGTCTCCCGTTCAGTATAGGTCTAAGTATAACCGGGATACTTAACAGACTTTTTTAGTTTAAGTAATTTGAAAATTTTTCGTGTAAGTAGTTGTTCCTGTTTTAGTTATCACTTACTACTTATACAGGTAGTTTTGGTGCGTCCGGCCCTGGAGCCCTTACCGCAGAAAAAAAGCGTATTATCTTTGGCATTCGCCGGAATCCGAGGTGACTATCCCACATAGCGCTGTATATACAGTTGTCTAATTGCCGATAAGAAGTGTTGGTCTATTTAGCCCTTGTCAATATCCTGAATTTCATTATATTATAAGGTTTTTATTCAAGCTTATTTTAGGTTAGAAGCTCCGGCTCATTTTTTTGATTAGTTGAGTGACATAACTCGGCCTTGACTCATTCAGTCCAAATGAAGATTTTAAAAACTTTTATTGATAGAAATAAGCTCAATTTTTTAGGGATACTCCTGGTGTTTGTCCAGATGAATGCCTATGGACAGGGCTGTAATTGTCCGCCGGTGTCTCAATGTTCTTCTTGTGCCGGGGGCCTCACAAGTTTAACATTACGATACAATGGTACATTGTTTCCGCTTTTAATTACGGCCGAAGATAACAACGAAGTTCTTTTCAGCGAGATCGTGGCTCCAGGGGGAACGTTCACCGTGACCGGGTCTAATCCGAACGGGAAATTTGCCGGGAATCAATTGTTATTAACCGTGCTCATATTTCCAAACGCTAATATTAACACCTCCTGCGGTACTCCTGTATTCATTAATTCTACGTTCGGGGAGTTTACTGTCTTGGAGGGAGAAAGTAACGCTGGGGGCACTTTATGTTGCTCGCCAGGCGATACCGAAAATACCGATCCCCTCATTACAGGTTGTCCTGCCGATATAAACTTAACGCTAGACAATTCAAATTGTACGATTCCTGTTAGTTGGACTCCACCTGTAGCAACCGATAATTGTGGGACTGTAACGATGGCTAGCACCCATGATCCCAACGAGAGCTTCTCCGAGGGTACTTGGCCAGTGACGTATACCGCAACCGATGACTACGGAAACTTTTCCACCTGCACATTCACGGTAAACATTAGCGATAATATCAAGCCAGTCATATCCGGCTGCCCGACATCAAGCATTCAGGCGGTTGTCAATGCCTCCTGTAAAGCGACAGTCAGCTGGCCGTTGCCCTCGGCCACAGATAATTGCGCGATTTTTAGCTTTACCAGTAACTATAGCCCGGGTTATCAATTTTCACCAGGCACATGGACCGTTGTTTACACTGCAAAAGATATTCACAATAACTTATCAACCTGTTCTTTTAATGTTATTGTGCGGGACGAAATAGCACCGGTAATTACAAGTTGTCCTTCAAACATTACAATTTCGACAACTACATTGTGTAGCCGTGTCGTGACATGGGTGGTACCTATAGCCACTGATAATTGTTCGGTATATAGTTTTACGAGCACCCATCCCTCGGGAACTACTTTTCCAAAAGGAACGACAACGGTGGTCTACACTGCCAGAGACCTCGAGGGCAACGTATCTACCTGTTCCTTTAATGTTAATGTTGTTGATAATACGGCCCCAGTAATTACAGGTTGCCCATCAAATGTGACCGTTGCTGCCAATGGTTCTTGTAAAGCAAATGCAAGCTGGACGGCACCAATCGCCACAGATAATTGCCCAAATGTTGCGTTAACAAGCTCTCATAGTTCAAATTCTTTATTTAATCTCGGTACTACCGTCGTTACGTATACAGCCACTGACGAATCGAACAATGTTTCGACTTGTAGCTTCAATGTGATAGTCGTTGATCAAACGGCCCCGGTTATAGCAGGATGCTCGGATATAGTTGCCGATGCTGATCAATCCTGTCAGGCAAAGGTTACCTGGAACGCACCTACAGTGACAGATTGTAAAACTTTTACGTTAACAAGTTCTCACAATCCAGGAGCGACGTTCGCAGTAGGTTCCACAGAAGTTACGTACACGGCTATTGATGCTAACAACAATTCTTCAACCTGTAAATTCAAGGTTATTGTAAAAGATAAAACCGCGCCTGTTTTCCAGAACTGCGTTACTGAAATTATTGCTATCGCCAGCGCTGATTGCAATGCTGTTGTAAACTGGATAGCGCCCATAGCTTCAGACAACTGTGCGGTTACACCTGTTATTACAAGCTCGCATACATCCGGAAGTACGTTTAACCTTGGAACTACCGTAGTGAAATACACAGCTACCGACGGCGCGGGGAATGCTTCTTTTTGCCAATTCAATGTGATTGTTAAAAATGAAAATTTGCCCGTCTTTTCAAGCTGTCCCAAAGATATAACTGCTAAGGGCAATGAAGTAGGCCTGGCGACTAGTGATTGGTTAGCCCCGACAGCCTCTGCAAAGTGTGGTGAGTTAACATTAACAAGTTCGCATGAACCAGGAGACGTGTTCCCGATCGGAACAACGAACGTTGAATACAAAGCCACTGATAATACTGGAAATATTTCTTACTGCAAATTCAACATCATTGTATCCAAGCAAGAAATAGACATCGGCATCGGCAAGATAGTTACTCCCGATGGCAACGGTCAAAACGACGAATGGATTGTAGCAAACATTGAAAAATTTAAAGACAATAAGGTAGTTATTGTTGATCGGTGGGGAAGCGTGATTTACGCAGCTACCGGATATAACAACGAAAGCATAGTTTGGAAAGGAGTAAACCAAAATGGAGTAACGGTACCCACCGGAACTTATTTCTATACGCTCTCAGTAATGTACGGGCCGTCCATGATAGAAAAAAGTGGCTTTATAGAATTGATTAGATAATATGAGCTACCTATGCCACACATTTTTGAAAGCGATTACATTAGTTGTATTGTTTATCGTTATAAGTGCACTCCCTGGTAAGGCCCAACAAAAAGTACAGTTCACCCAATACATGTTTAACGGGTTAGTGATTAATCCAGCGTATGCGGGCGCAGATGAAGCGTTGAGTCTTACATTTATTCAGCGCAAACAATGGGCAAATATTGAAAATTCGCCATCCACTCAATCCTTGTCTGCACACACGCTTTTCAAAAAAAGGCGTTTTGGGTTGGGGCTCACCTTTGTCAACGACCGAATTGGTGTCCATAAAAATTTAAGCGCATTGACTAATTATGCATATCATTTGAAAGTGGGGCAAGAATCGTATTTGTCGATGGGAATACAGGCGGGCTTTCACAATCAGAAATCAGACTATTCCCCCCTGATGGGACCGGCCAATATGGATCCAAAACTTTCAAATCCATACATTTCTTATACCTCATTTGATTTTGGAATGGGCATGTATTTTAGAAGCCCCAGGCTCCACGTTGGACTCTCTGCTCCAGAGCTACTTCCGGAAACCATTTCCATGAGTGATTCTTCATCTATCCAATTTAAAAAAGTTAATTTCTTCCTATTTTTAAAATATAACATAACATTAAATGACGACATCGATATCGAACCTAGCGTGCTTTTGAAATATTTGACGGCTGTGCCGCTATCCTTTGATCTCAATGTAAATTTAATATACCGAAAGGCGGTAACATTGGGTTTGTCTTATCGAAAAAGCGAATCGATAGATTTTATGTTTCGAGGGAAGATAACCCCGCAGCTTGTGCTGGGTTATTCTTACGATCATCCGATCGGTAAATTTTCCAGGCAAAGCAATGGATCGCATGAATTGATGGTAAATTACCTTTTCAGGTATGCCCCATCAAAAATAGCTTCACCAAGGTAATTGAAGATGAGAAAAATACGATCACTTTTCATAATCTTGTCCTTGATTCTCGCTTATTATAAGGGGGAGGCCCAGGAGACTGTCCTTACTTTGCTTCAAAATGATTTGAAGCTGGCCGACAAATATTTTGACAATAAGAAATATCACGAAGCTTTAAATTTATATCTGGGAATTGCAAAGAAAAATCCGTCACAGGAAATACAGTTGCAAATTGCAAGATCCTATCATTCTCTAAAGCAGTATAGTAAGGCCGTTGCAGCGTACGAAAAAGCTCAGAGGGATAATAACCTTCTTCCACTCGAAGACGCTTATAACTACGCAGAAGCGCAATCTGGAAGCTCCGATTATAAAAAGGCAGTCAGATCGTACCAGGATTACCTGAAAAGAGTGCCCAATGATCAGTTGATCATAAAGAAAATCTGGCGTCTTAATAATATCGAATTTTTATATGAGGATTCCACCCATTTTGCTGTAAGACCGATCTCCATCAACACAGAATACGGTGAACTTTGTCCTGCTTTCTACAAAAACGGGGTAGTTTTTATGTCTAATCGAAAAAGCGTGCAGGTCGTGGATAAAATGGATGGGGCTTTACAGACACCATTTTACCGGATTTATCTTTCGAAGATTTCTCCTGACACTACTTCCAATGATGGAATACCAGATTACCATGTGCCGGTTATTTTTAGTAAAGAATTTAATGCCAGGTTTCATTCGGGGCCTTTCGCATTCTATGAAAAGGAGAAAAAAATGGTGTTTACTGCTACAGGAAATGAAACTGGCAAGGAAGGTAGGAGGACTCTTCAAATATTTTTTGCCGAAGAGACAGACGGTTCTTGGAAGATTAACGATGCCTTTCCGTTTAACAGTGCCACCTACTCTGTGAGTGATCCAACTATAACGCAGGACGGAAGAGTAATGTACTTTTCTTCAGACATGACGGGAGGTTCTGGAGGAAAGGACCTTTACAAGTCAGAGCTGGTCAATGGTCAATGGACAAAGCCGCTAAACCTTGGCGATATGATCAACACGCCTGGAGATGAAGTTTTTCCATACTTGCATCATAACACCCTTTATTTTTCTTCCAACGGACACGCTGGTCTTGGTGGGCTGGATATTTTTAAGACTGAATTAAACGGGACTGATTTCGACGAGCCTGAGAACGCAGGGTACCCCATCAATACAAATTACGACGAGTTTGGAATTATAGTCGATTCGCTCAATACCCATGGATACTTTTCTTCCAATAGAAAAAATGGAGGATACAACGACGATCTGTATGAGTTCGATATGGACCTTCAAACTTATCCAATTGAAATCAAAGGATTGATTAAACACAAGGAGCATAATTGGAGCGATTCATCAGACCTACAACTGTTGCCTCACGCAAAACTTTATTTAATCGATAATATTCGAAACGTTGTTGTGCATGAATGTTCTTCAAACGCTGATGGAAACTTTTCCATAATCATTCCTTATTTTAGTAAATACAAAATTCGCGTAGTCGGCGCGGATAATGATGAAAATATCGTTAGCCTAGAAATACCCAAGCATAGAAAATCGCATAGCCAATACGAAATAGTTGTTGTGAAGGACGCTTTTAAGTCGGGCGAAAATCAGGTTATTAAATGAATCGAAACTCCAACCACGCGAAAAACGCAGAAAAGAGAATACCATCATCCATTTTGGTATGTTCAGTCATTGCTTTTTTTACGCTATGCTTGATTGCCACACCATTGTGGGCACAGAATACCCAGTTAGTTCAGATCAAAGCCTTTGATCAGCAGCTTCAGCCTTACAAGAATGTGCAAATGTCTATCAATGGCAAAGAATACTTCACAGTAGGAAATAAAGGTGTAGCCTTCGTTGAGCTGGCGGAAGATGATCTCCCTCTTAAATTCATTAAAATTAAAGATGAGCAGCTGGAAGCAGCTTCCTGGAATTACACCAAGGGAATTGTCGAAGTAATCATTCGCAAAAAAAACTATCAGCTCATTCAAGTAGTGGTCAAAGATCAAAATAATAAGCCTTTGCAAAACTTGAAGGTCACATTTAATGGCAAAAAATCGCTAACGTCGTCTACCAACCGTGAAGGTATTTTTGAAATGCCGCTCGCGTTAGATGAAAAAGTAAACTCGCCAAATCAATTTACCATCGCCGACTACAAGATTTCAAAACTCCAATTGATAGATGGAAAGCAGGTGTTAACAGTGGATCGTCTGAAAGCCGTTAAACAAGTAACTCCTGCGACTACTAGTAAAGACGCAGAAGATGACCTTTATTTTAAAGATTTTGATCTTTCAAAACTTGACTCCATTCAATCGCTCACGGTGTTCTACGCGATCTTTAAAAATTATCAGCTTAAGGACATGAGTGATGAGGCAAAGAGAAGAATAGATGCGAAATTTTCTCAGCTCGTGCAACAATTACAGGATTCCTTGCAACGAAGAGACAAAGCGTTCATCGGCAAAATTTCAGATTCTTCTTTTGTTAGCGATGACATTACAAATCTTTTGGAGCAGTCAACCCTTGAGAGTCAGATGTTGGAAGGGCAGCGGGCTGAATTTGATCAAAAAATACAAATCATTCAGCAGAAATTGTCAACAGGCATTCAAAATTTGGATGCGGAGACCAGAGCCAAGGTATTGTCCGATTTAACATTGCTCGAAGGAATGTTGATGCAAAACGAGAATAAGTTTTACAAGAATCAAACGGATTACCGAAATATCCTAAATTCGTTGAAACAGAATTTCTTTGATGTCGAAGACCTTGAGAACAGGTTATCTGCGAGTGAAATGCAACGTCTGGAAGAGCAACGTGCTTTCCGGCAAAAAATAGCCATCACGTTATCTGTTCTCTTTGGTTTTGCCATTCTCATCTTACTCTTGATATACTTCGGGGACAGACTGAAAAAACAAAAGAAAGAGTTGGTCCGAGTCAACGAGGAAATAAAACGAATGAATGAGAACCTGGAGGGTATCGTGGCAGAAAGAACCAAGTTATTGGCGGAAGCTAACAAAGAACTCGACACCTTTCTTTACCGAGCCTCTCATGACCTTCGATCGCCCGTGTGCTCTATCATCGGGTTATGCAATATAGCGCTCATGCTTTCAAACGGAGAATCCAAAGACCTTGTTGAAAAAATGGTGGTCACAACGGCTACGATGGATAAGTTGTTAAAAAAATTAAGCATCATAAGTGAGATTAATCAGCCTAGCAATTTTTCGTCGATTACGTTGCTGGATGTGATTGAAAACATTCGTACTGGTTTCGGTAAAATGATCAGCGATCAGCGCATTAAATTTACGATTGATTGTCCTGCAGATCTTGTAATTTATTCCTATCCAAACTTGATTGAAACCATCTTAGTCAACCTGATAGAAAACGCATTTTTCTACAGTGTTATGAAGGATTCCCAAAATGCACAGGTAGAATTAACTGCTACCGTTAAAGATGACCAGTTGGAGATCAGTTTATACGATAATGGGATCGGGGTGGAGGACATCATTAGTCCTAAACTTTTCGATATGTTTTTTAAGGGAAATGAAAACTCAAAGGGCAATGGTCTGGGGCTATACATCGTACAAAAATCCGTTCAAGCGCTGGAGGGCAAAATTAGGGTTGAGTCAGAACCTGATCGATTTACAAAATTTATTGTAAGCCTTCCGTTGAAAACCATGACCTTCAATCCGAAGGCCCTTCAACCTGGTTCAGGTACGCTTGAGCTTACCGCCTGATCGTAATAGTCCGTCTTAATCATTATTTCGTTAACGGACAAAACTGATTTATTTTCGGACGGGTAGTGCATTGCGAATTCCGCATCAATCGCTGCTGCTGTCTCCAAAACCGCATTTTTAATATGGCAGGCCATTTGATCAGCAAAAATGGAATTAATATATCGTAGTGGATGAAGCGAATATACCTTGGCGAGTTTGAAGAGATCGTTTTGCTAATGGTAGCATTGCTTCACGGCAAGGCATATGGTGTAAACATCACCCACGAAATAATTCAACAAACGAATCGAAGTGTCAGATTAAATCAGGTCCATGCTTCCCTTCACCGGCTTGAAGATAAGGGAATGATCGTTTCAAAAATGAGCGATCCTACTCCTGAACGTGGTGGCAGGCGCAAAAGGATCTTTACTATCACTGCTTACGGCCAGCAAACCTTACAGGATATACAAGCTGTTCGTGCTAATCTTTGGAATTTGCTTCCATCTTCTATGAAACCAACACGCATATGAAGAACTCTTTCACCAAAGCTTGTCCTCCACGATGGGCCACAAGATTACTGCAATGGTACTGTGCACCTCACCTGTTGGAAGAAGTGCTTGGTGATCTTCAGGAGGAATTTGACTACCAGCTGCTTCATGTTAGCGTACGAAGGGCAAGGTGGGATTACATACGTAGTGTCTTAGGATTCATCAAACCGTTCACGATAAAAAGAAAATCGTCATCTGCTTCAACATCCTTTATGAATATGAACATGTACAAACATTATTTAACCGTAGCCGTCCGGAACTTAATCCGCCAAAAGGCATTTTCAGCAATTAATGTTATCGGGCTCGCATTAGGCATGACGTGTTGCATGATGATCTATCTATGGGTACAAGATGAGAAAGGTGTTGATAATTTTCATACAAATGGCAACGTATTGTATAGCGTTTATCAGACTACGTATTCAAATGCCGAGGTGAGTGGAGGATATGCAATTCCCTTCGTTTATACGAGTCCGGACCTTGAACGGGAACACGTGCTGGCTGACGAATTAAAAGAAGGTATTCCTGAAATTCAATACGCAACGCCGTATGCAACATCGTACGAATTACCGTGGGGTCATCCCATGACTTTTCAAGTTAGTGACAAGATCCATAAACTGGAAGGCGCAAGCGCCGGTGAAGATTTTTTTAAAATGTTCAGCTATACTCTAATTGCAGGTGATGGCCAAACGGCTTTGCAAGATCTCTCAAGTCTCGCTATCTCCAGGAAAATGGCTGAATTGTTTTTCGCGAGTCCGGAAGATGCAATAGGTAAAAGTATCCGCTATGAAAACAGCTTGGATTTTGTGGTTACAGCTGTTTTTGAAAATGTACCAGCGGAGAGTTCGCTAAAATTTGATTTTTTGACTAATTGGGAAATTTGCAAAAAGGGGCAAATTGAAAGTTCAGACAATAAATTTCCAACCTTTATTCAATTGGACGAAAAAGCAAATGTTAAAACGGTTGAATCAAAGATCAAACATTTTCTCGATGCCCGGACAAACAAGAACGTGGGTTACAAAGTTGAGTTAGGGCTTCAGCCATTTAGGGATCAATACTTGTACTCCCATTTTATCAATGGAAAACCACAAGCAGGACGCCAGGAGTACATAAAGATATTTAGCGGAGTAGCTGTCTTCATACTTTTAATTGCCTGTATCAATTTTATGAACCTGTCAACAGCGCGTTCAATTAAACGGGCAAAAGAAGTCGGCGTACGCAAAGTAGTAGGATCAACGCGGTTTAATCTGATCAGCCAATTCTTTGGAGAATCGCTGCTTTTCTCATTTTTAGCGCTCGGTGTATCGTTGATACTCATGCAACTTCTATTACCAGCTTTTAATAGTTTCACAGGTAAACATATTGTTTCACCCATTACTGAATCTTCTTCCTGGATTTTTTTGGTTTGCCTGATGCTATTTACCGGTGTTACTGCCGGAAGTTATCCGGCTCTTTTTCTTTCTTCGCTCAAGCCGGTTCGCATTTTGAAAGGGGCATTACAATTCACAAAATCTTCGTTGTGGTTTCGAAAAGGACTAGCAGGTTTCCAATTTGTTCTTTCTATCATACTTTTAATTGCTACTCTTGTTGTTTCACGACAGACCAGCTATGTGCAGAATACTCATCTGGGTTATGATCGCGAAAACCTCATCTACTTTCGGATAGAAGGCGAATTGAATCCCAAGTATTCAGTACTTAAAGAGCTGACTTCTAAAATGCCGGGTATTGCTATGGTAGATCGAAGTTCCGAAGCACCTCATGCTATGGGATTTGTAATAGAGGATAACAATAAATTCGATATTGGGGCGGATGCTATCAATTGGGAAGGCAAAGAGAAAGGGGCGTCTATTGGCTTTAAGCCAGCGTCGGTTGGTTTTGATTTTTTAAAGGTCATGAATCTGAAGATTGTAGAGGGACGTGATTTTTCCAGAGCCATGTCTACGGATTCAGCAGATGCCTTTATGGTCAATGAAGAAGCCGTAAAGCAAATGCGCCTGAAAGATCCGATTGGAAAATGGATATCTGCCTGGAAAAAGAAAGGTCATATTATTGGTGTCCTTAAGGATTATCATACCCACTCTCTTCATGAAGCCATAAAACCTTTAATTATTGACGTAAAAGAATATGAATATTTTGGAGTTATTCTTGTGCGTGCTGAGCCAGGTAAAACCAAAGAAGCGCTCGCAAGCTTGGAGAAAGTCTGTAAAGACATCAATCCCAAATATCCATTTGATTACCGGTTTGTAGATCAGGAATATGAAAAGCTTTATCGCAACGAACAAGTAATCGAAAAACTATCAAATGCTTTTGCGTTATTGGCGATCATGATCTCATGTCTTGGTTTATTGGGCCTTATAATGTTTTCTGCTGAACAGCGTGTCAGGGAGATCGGGATCCGTAAAGTATTAGGTGCAACTGTATCCAATATTGTAAGCCTGTTATCTAAAGATTTTCTGACGCTAGTATTTGTTTCGTTTTTTATAGCCGCACCAATTGCAGGATATTTGATGAATCAATGGCTGAACGGATTTGCCTTTAAAACCGAACTATCGTGGGGGATCTTTGCACTGGCTGGTGGTTCTGCTTTGTTGATTGCCCTCGTAACAATTTCAGTACAAGCCATTAAATCAGCAATTGCTAACCCGGTCCAATCGTTGCGCTCGGAATGAATTTCATTCTTATTCTGAGAATGTCCAGCAAATCTTCTCCATAGTTGAATTGCGTTAATGGCATGAAAGTAATGGGATTTGCTTACAAGAAATACTTGTACTTAAGATTGTTGCTTGTGTCCTGAAGGGACAAAATCAATAACGCAGGATGGAGTCCTGCGTAATGTAATAAGGTAAATCTCGAAAGCCCAGAAGGGGCGAAATCATCAGTCCCCAAATATATCGGGGATTGAATCCACATACTTTTTCAGAGAGTTCTTATTCATTTTAAAAGGTTCTGTCTCGATGATGTTGTTGTCCATACAATACTCTTATTTACACAACGATTGTTATTTTAACGTTTCATTTCAAAATACAATTACAATAAATAGCGTTCGTCGAACTTGACACCATTCTCAACCAACAATCTTTTGTATTCGTCATAAAAACTTTCCGTTCGATGATGAACTTTTTGGTTTTTGATGTATTCAATTAAAATATCTTTTTCTTTGATCGAATAGGTGAATGCTCCATAACCATCCTGCCAGCCCGCAAATTGGGGAAACAACGTAGATTCTTTCATCCAAATACTGCTAGCCACCTTGATATTTTTGATGTAATCCGCTAGCGATATTGATGGATGCAAATCGGACATTATATGAACATGATCGGCAATCCCATTAATCCTGTATAATTTGCAATTTTGACCTTTTACAATTCCCCAAATGTACTTGTATAGTTTTTCACAATGTTCGTCTGGTATCGTGGGTTTTCTGTTTTTTGTACCAAAAACAATCTGATAGAGAATCTGACGATGACTGCTCATAGTTTTAAATTTAAATGACTCACAACGTTTAACCCCTTTCAGGGTTACTTGCAATATATAACTTTTTACCCGCCGGTTTCACCGGCGGCTATTCAAATTGAAGCCCTTTCGGGCTTCTATGAGTTTCAACCAAGAAGAAAATGTTTAGATGTAATGAAAATTTTTAACATGAATCCGCTGAAAAGCCTGAAAGGCTTCAATGTGAATAGCCCTGAGTGCAACTCAGGGTTATCGTTGGTAATATCCCCGCAAACCCCGGAGGGGTTTAATGTTTTCCATTTGAACTACACTCTTTTCGATCGATCCATTCCCCTGACCCAAACCTGAAGGATTCAATGTGGTATGTTTCATGTATATGCAAATCTAAGGAGGCTTCATTTCACTTGTTGCATAACCCTCCATATTATTTGTTCTCTGCCGTCCTATGCTTTGCGCTATTGCTTGCAATCCTTCAAGGCCCATTTTTTCAGCAACCATTGTGTCTAATAATGAAATTAATAAATTGTTTTTACCGTTCATCAACGCTCAAAAACCGGAGGTCTAAAAACTGTACCTGCATGTGAACAAAACTGCTTTAAGGATCTTATAAAAGAATTCAAAGTGTTATATTAAACAGCTTAAGACTTTAATATGGATCTGCTGGTAAACAATAAAAAATATACGGTCGAGGTAAATGCCGAAGAGAGCCTGCTGAGCGTGTTACGAAACAATTTGGATCTCACAGGTAGTAAGTATGGATGTGGTGAAGGCGCTTGTGGCGCTTGTACGGTTCTGATCGAAGGATCGGCGGTAAGATCTTGTATTACTCCCGCAGCGAGCGCAGTAGGAAAAAAAATAATAACGATCGAAGGAATTGAGCAGAATGGAGAATTACATCCGGTTCAAAAATCCTTTTTGAAAGTCGATGTTTTCCAATGTTCATATTGTGCTCCCGGGATGGTTATGTCTGCCGTTTCATTGTTAGCCAAAAATGCGAACCCTTCAGAACAAGAAATTATTAAATCCATGCAGGGTAATATTTGTCGGTGTGGAACCTATCCACGTATTATAAAAGCCATTCAGGAAGTATCAAACGTATAAGGTATGCGACGAAAGAAAGAAAAAGATGTGATTGTATCTGAGCAATATGAGCTTCTGGAAAAACCCCGCTATCACTTTAGTATGAAAAGGCGCACATTTTTTGAAGTTCTGGGCAGTGGACTTGCCATCACTTTTACACTTACGCAGGGGCTGGGTGGAGTGTTGACAGAAGATAACGCGGTCGTAGAGGGTGAGATAGGAGCTTGGATACATGTTGGAGAAAATGGAACGGTTACGATCTATACGGGCAAAGCGGAGGTAGGCCAAAACATTCGTACGTCGCTGGCTCAAATCGTCGCTGAGGAATTGCACGTTCAGATTGAAAAAATTGACATGGTCATGGGCGATACTGCGCTTACTCCCTACGATCGCGGAACCTTTGGAAGCAGGTCGATTCCTTATACGGGACCAGAATTAAGAAAGGCAGCCGCTTCCGCGAGGGAAATCATTATTGACATGGCAGCGGAAGATTGGAAGGTCGACCGTAACAACCTATTGATAGAGGACGGCGTGGTGAAAAATCGCAGCACGAAACAATCCATCAACATCGGCAGTATTACCAAAGGAAAAAAATTGGTTAAGCCCGTTAATGATAAGGTATCGGTCACTCCTGTAGAGCAGTGGAAAATAGCGGGCACTTCTGTTTCGAAAGTAAGGGGAGAATCTTTTATCACCGGCAAGCACAAATTTGTTTCTGACATGAAATTGCCGGAAATGTTGTACGGCAAAATATTTCGGGCTCCTGCATATGGAGCCACGCTTTCTACGGTGGATGTCAGTGCTGCTAAAGCAATGTCTGGTGTAACCGTTGTCCACGACGGGGATTTTATCGGTGTGGCTGCAGCCGATTTAAGCACGGCTACAGCAGCGTTAAAAACTATCAAAGCCGAATGGAAGACTACACCTCAACCTTCTCGCAGCGAAATATTTGACTATTTTAAAAAGAACGCTGCAAAAGAGAACGATGAGGATTCATCTGGAAATGTCAATGAAACGTTTGAAAAAGCTGCCGTTAAACTCCAACATACTTTTCATATCGATTATATTGCCCATGCTCCTCTTGAACCTCGCGCGGGCTTAGCCCAATGGACCGGAAACAAATTAACCGTGTGGACAGGGACACAACGTCCCTTCGGTGTACAAGAGGATTTGGCTGAAGTATTCGGTATTCCAAAAGAGAATATTCGCGTCATACAACCCGACACAGGTTCTGGTTATGGCGGCAAGCATACCGGCGAAGCCGGAATAGAAGCTGCGCGACTTTCAAAGCAAGCTGGCAAACCGGTTAAAGTCGTTTGGACCAGAGAGGAAGAATTTACATGGGCATACTTTCGCCCGGCGGGAGTGATTGAAGTAAAAGCAGGAGCTTCGAAAGATGGCATCGTCACCTCCTGGGAATTTCATAATTACAATTCCGGCGGATCAGGTATTAAAACGCCGTACGAGGTCTCAAATAAAAAAATCCAGTTTCATCCCGTTGAATCTCCACTGCGACAAGGTTCATATCGTGGCTTGGCGGCAACTGCCAATGTCTTTGCCAGGGAATGTATAATGAATGACCTTGCGCTTGAATTAAAGATGGACCCGTTAGCCTTTAGGATAAAAAATTTAAAGGAGGAAAGAATGAAAGGTGTGCTGGTAGCAGCCGCAGAAAAATTTGGCTGGACAACATTTAACGGTTCGGCAAATCGTGGGATAGGGATCGCGTGCGGAAACGAAAAGGGAAGTTACATTGCCACCTGTGCGGAGGTCGAGGTAGATAACAACAATGACGTTAAGGTTTTACGCGTAGTGGCTGCGTTTGAGTGTGGTGCCATCATTAATCCAGCGCATTTAGAAAATCAGATTCAGGGCTCGGTCATTCAAGGCTTAGGCGGTGCGTTGTTCGAGCGGATTGATTTTAAGGATGGAAAAATACTCAATCCCTTGTTTTCGCGTTATCGTGTTCCGCGTTTTAGCGATACACCTAAATTAGAAGTGGTCATGCTCAACAGAAAAGATATCCCATCCCTTGGAGCTGGAGAAACTCCAATTCTTGGAATTGCACCGGCCATTCGAAATGCCATTGCAAATGCGACGGGTAAAAAAATCTTTAGGTTGCCTCTGGTTCCGAATGGGATTTAAAGCTGACAGCGTACAGCTTACAGTCTACAGCTTGTGATGCGAGGCCGAGCATTTGCAGCACGGACTGGTAGAAGAGGTGATAGCAAAATGAAACCGCATATGATTTATATGCCGTTGTTGGCAGCCGTATTCGTCGATGTCAGTGATGTCGTCAGTCCGACTGTAAAAAACGAAGTCCATAATGAAACGGTGAAGTAGAAATCGGGTACACCATTTGAATCTGGACTTCTTAGACTTAGTCCCATCGCAGTTAGACACATCACAAGTACAATTATGTAGTGAATGAATGTAGGTCGAATAGTCTCAATTAATATGGAGTATACCCACAACAGGAGAAGACCATTGAGTCCAGAAATTAAATACATGTTGAACTCAGTCGCTGAGAATAACATTGCGATGTACAATAGTCCGGCCGACAGCAGTCCGGCAAACAATGTCTTTGGAAGCTTCAGGATTCCAACGTCCGTCCAGTTTGACAAGGATATAGAAATCCCAAACATGAAAGGAGATATAAAAAGTGTTCCACTTGGTCCTGCTGCCGAAAATGCCTTCATAATACCAAGTCCTACCACACTGAAACAAACTGAAAGGCCGATGGTCAACAATGCTTTTTTGAAATTAAAGTCGTTCATCAGTTGTAATGGAAAATATGGCTACGAAGTTTTTGTTTATGACGGCTTGGGTGATCGAAGCGCCTCACTGTCCCACGTTGCTAAACAAAATTAAGAAAACAAAACTCCAAATCTACAAATCACCCCAAGCTGGCATAAACATTTTTGTTATGGGCTGCCTTTCATCAACCGCCTTGTTTCTAATTCCTTTGTCCAAAGTCACTTGATTGAAATATTGTATGGCGTTTGAAGTCCTCCTAAAAGTGTCTTGTCAAATAACTTCTTAATACTCTCCAGATCATTTGCTGAAATTGTGTCCTTCTTTTTGATTATCGTGATTGCATGAAACGGAATGTCATTGTCGAGTCCACCAATGGCGGATCCGACCTGCATTTCTTCTTTCGGATCCAGTTTGTAAACATCAAATCCATCTCCTGTTGTTGAGTCTTTTTGCTTTTCTGTTCTAAAATGGATATTCTCCTTAACCAGAATTGTTGAGGTGTCATCTGTCGTGTTTGTGATAGTAATGGAATAGTAAGGATCGCATCTTGTAAGCAAGAATATTGCTGAAGCCCCGGTTATTAACTTTATTATCCATCCTCCCATAGTCGCTCTTTTAAGGTTGCCCATAACGCTAGCATATAAGCAGTGGTGGGTTTACGAAGTCGAATCTGTCCACTGTTAACTGAGCGTTGGATGAAGATAAATATTTAAACTTAAACTGAACCCCCCACCATTGATTATATGCATTGTTAGCGGTTCGTTGTTTTTCTTCTGTCATTATGATGTCCTCTGTTACCAAGCTGTTTTGCCTTCTGCGCTTAAAAATTTTCCTGTTGTTCCGTCTTTGTCAAGTGTCGCATACTTTACAATTACAGTTGCAGCATCTTCAACTTTTTTATCTCCCCTGTGATTATTAAAATCGGTTGCTGTGAATCCGGGGCACACACAATTCACCTTAAAATTTGTATCTTTCAACTCAACCGCTAACATTACGGTGTATGCGTTCAAAGCGGTCTTTGATGGGCCATAAGCAGCAGGTTTGAATTGTGCAAATTTCCAATTTGGGTCGCTGTGATTTGTTAATGAAGACAATTCGGTGGTTACATTTACAATTCTGGGTTGGTCTGATTTTTTTAGCAACTCAATAAACTCTTGTGTTACTTGAACTGCACCGAAAAAATTAGTTTCAAATACAAGTCGTAATGTATCAATAGAAACTTTTGTTGCTGGTTGCGGAAAGCCGCCACTGATGCCTGCATTATTAATTAGTATATCTAACTTTTGAGTTTTTGCTTCAAGTTCTTGTCTTGCGACTTTTATTGAATTGATGTCTGTAACATCTAATTGAATGCAGTCCACATTTGTTAAGCCCATTGCTTTTAAATTTTCAATTGCTTTAAATCCTTTTGTTTTGTCTCGACTACCGATGTAAACGAAATACCCAAGTTGTGCTAATTGTTTAGCGGTTTCAAAACCGATGCTTTTGTTTGCTCCCGTTACTAATGCTGATTTCATTTTTATATTTTTTGATGAACCGCAAAAGTCGGGGGAGCAAAATCAAGTGAGATGGACTATTCACTTTAATTGCTTAACAAATCTTGAATGCTTTCTACAAACTTTGTAACACTTTTTCCAGTGTTTTTTTTGAAAAGCTTAGAAAAATAATCAGGGTCGCTAAAACCTAATTCATAAGCCAATTCCTTTACCGATGTCTCAGAATAAAAAAGTTTTCTTTGTGCCTCTAACATCAAACGATTTGTGATAAATTCTTTTGGTGATACACCTGAAAACTCTTTTACAATGTTGTAAAGATTATTTGTGGTTATGGAAAGATTGTCGGCAATGGTGTGTATAGAATGTTGCTCCGTCAAATGAGTTTCAACTGCAATTTTAAACTCAATGTATTTTGAAAGTTTGTTTGTTTCCGATTTTTCTTTTGCAACACTTTTAAAATATGCATTGTTGAACTCTGTCAAAAGTGAATTAAGATGAGCCAAAATAATTTCAGCATCTTTTTGGCCGTTGTCTGAATGCAAAATTTTGTTGAGTATTTCAAAAAGTATTTTTACTCGTTGTCTTGAATCACTATCAAATGAAATGATTTGTGAGTTTAAAGGATTGAGTAAAAATAAAAATTGTTTAGGAAGTAAAGACAAGCAGTTTTGGTCAAAACTCATTTTGAAATATTCGATGTCATCTTTCTTGTGTGCAGGTGCGGCATGAATTTGATTGGGCAAAACGAAAAACAACTGTCCGCTGGTAATGGCTAAATTTTTTAAATCGACTTTATGGGTAAGGGAACCGCTTTCAACAAACACAAAAAAATAATTGGCTTTTCTATGAGGTTGGGTAAGCATTTTCATTACATCAGCAGGCAAATAATTATTTGAGTTAGAGCTTACTCTAATTGCAAGTTTGTCGTGTTGCTTTATTTGTTCAAGTAGTCCTTTTGTTTCTTGCATTATTGTCTGTTTGATGTTGGGATGTCCTTTGTTGCAATGACCGCTAACGTTCCGGCTTTACGAAGGTTTGGAATTTGAAACTCGTCTGCCCAGCGGCAATGATAAAAAGAAAGATGATTATAAAATTATCGAATAGATTCTTAGAAAGAGTCAGGCCCCAAACCAATGCTGATAGTAAACTGTAGCCGAAGTAACAACGTCCTGCCAAACTTTTGCAAAACCGCATGTTATGCGTTCGTGCTACTCTCTCCATGAAGAACAACTGTTGGAAGTTCGCACGAAAGGTTGTAAGAGTGATGTATTTTCATTGCTGTATCAGTTAGAAGTATTCTAATACATTACACTTGGGGTTTTTCTTAAAAAATTATTGTCAGTTAATTGCCGAAGCATAAAGTCAGCAACATCAGCACGGGAAATTGTAACAGTAAAACCTTTTGATGTCACATCTTCACCGCTCCTAAACTTTGCAATATGTTTTCCATTTGTCAATGTTGGTGCTCGCACAATTGTCCATTTTAACTGACTCTGTTTAATCATCTTTTCTCTGGCTTCGTGTCCGGCAACTTCAGTTGATAAAAGTTTAGGAGCAATATATTTAATTACAAAACCAGCAGTGTTGCGGCTTTCTTTCACTCCAACGAATGACATATAAATAAACCGACTAATACCTTTTGTCTCCATTGCTTTGATAATATTATTTACACCATCAACAACAGATTGGTCATATTTAAAAGGACTTACTGCTCCTAATGCAGAAAGCACTGCATCCTTTCCTTTCACTGTGTCCTCTACTAATTGATAACTGATGACATCGCCCTGTATAACTTTAAGATTGTCGTGCTTGATTTTTAGTTTTAAAGGATTGCGGACAAATGCTGTTACATTATGTCCCTGCGCTAATGCTTGTTTTACTAATTCATGTCCAGTCGCGCCAGAGGCTCCGTAAATAAGTATATTCATTCTTATACTTTTAAAGATTACAAATATATTCGGCTTAAACCTGATTTGCTTATTTGTGTAAGTTGCACGTTGCCTTTGTTTAATTATTTTTCACCGTAAAACAGCAGCGCTTGATAATCCATTTTCAACGCACCTTCAGCAGGATATTTCTGTTTTATTCCATCCGCAATCTCTTGTTTAATTTTTATCCTCATGGCATCATCTGCTTTGCTCATCGCTTCTACAATCGGACCCGCAACATCATTCATGTAAGTCCAATAAAAATCAAATGATTCCATTTCTGCTTTGCCGTTGATTTCTTTTTGTGAAATGTTTTTAAATCCTGCTTTCTTAAACAAGTTAATCATTTCATCCGGGTTAGCACACCTGAATATTCCAGGTGAACCAGCTGGTGGCTGAGGCAACTGCATGTTTTTCATAATGGGTCCCATAATGGAAGTCACCCAAAAATTATTTGCCGGTGGTCCCCATACGGTAATTGCTATTCTTCCTCCGGGTTTAAGAACACGAACCATTTCCTTTGCTGCCATCAGCATATCAGGGAAAAACATAAAGCCAAACCTGCAACTGATTGCATCAAATGTTGCATCGGCAAATGGCATTTTGGTTACATCGCTCTCAACAGTTTCATAATTTGTAATGTCTTTTTTCAAAGCGTTTTCCCGCGCAACAGCAAGCATAACAGGCGACAAATCGATGCCTGTTACTTTTCCTTTCTTAACTATAGCCGCAATGGAAAGTCCGGGTTCACCTGTTCCTGTTGCCACATCAAGTACAACATCTGTTTCTTTTAAATTCAATTGCCGAATGATTTCATCACCTGCAGGTCGAATCATATTCATTACGAAATCGTCCCATTTTTTCCAACCGGGAGCAAAAGTGTCCCATGTTTGTTTCTGTTGTTCGCGAATTTGTTCAAGTTGCTGTTCCATTTTATTTTCTTTTTAGAATAATTATTATTTGTTATTTATCGTTGTAAAGTTAAATTTTATTTCTGTCGGTTAAAGTTTGAACTGTCGCCCAAGCATGGCGCATAACGTTTAGCTATAAAACGTATGCGTGTAAATACCTAAATCTTTGTCGCACGTTGTTAACGAAATTTAGAAGCACACGGTTTAAGAACCTGCAGTACAGCGTATGTTTTATAGCTTTTGTGCATGTTGCACAACTAAGATAGGGATTTAAATTTGTGTTATGCAAGGACGCAAACCATATCAGGAGAAGTTATTCACTTCGTTTCAATTGTCAGACCGAGTTCCGCTCGATAATTTCTATCGTAAGCTAAACGCCAGTCTCGATTTTAAATTTTTGTATAAAGCTACCGCCCATTACTATGGCACAGAAGGTCAGGAGAGTATCGATCCCGTTGTTTTCTTTAAGCTTATGCTAGTGGGCTACCTCGAAAACCTGAGCAGTGACAGACGCATCATCAATACAGCTACTATGCGGTTAGATATTTTGTATTTCATCGGCTATGATATTGACGAAACCCTTCCCTGGCACAGCACACTGAGCCGCACACGTCAATTGTATGGCGAGGATATTTTCAAAGAGCTCTTCAAACGCGTATTGAAACAATGTATTGATAAAGGCATGGTATCAGGAAGGCGACAAGCCGTAGATAGTGTTCATGTAAAAGCCAATGCCTCCATGGATAGTATTGAAGAGAAGTCAATTCTGGATGATGTTGATGTCTTCGCACAAGAATTAAAAGGTCAGCAAGAAGGGGATGACCAAAGCCAAACGGTGAGCAGTGAGAAGAAAAACAAAGTAGATCAACATCATCGCTGGAAAGCAAAAGCCTATCACGGTCAGCCCGGCAGTCGTTCAAAATACCTTACAGATCAGCATGCCACCGCCACACAAGTAAGTAAGGGTGATGATGAAGAAATGCGAGCTAAGTTTTTAAGTAACCATACACATTATAGTATTACCGATCCGGATGCACGTATAGCCGTAAAACCCGGCAAGCCACGGCAGTTTAATTATTTAGGACAAACCAGTGTTGACACAGCACATCATGTGATCACACACATCCATGCCGACTATGCCGATAAGAAAGATAGTCAGTGTCTATCCAAAGTTATAGAAGGTCTTCATGATACGCTGCATTCGGAAGGATTGACCGTAGAACAAATTCTTGCCGACACGGGCTACAGTAGTGGGGAAGCCTTGAAGGCATTAGAGCACAACATGATCATCGGCTACATTCCCAACTTCGGTAAGTATAAACCCGAACGCGAAGGATTCACTTACAACAAAGAAGAAGATTATTATAGTTGCCCAGCGAACAAAAAAATTATTTTCAAAAGGATTATAGACAATAACGGCCACAAAGCCAGAGTATACCGAAGCAGTCGTAAGGATTGTGTGTCTTGCCCGTTACGCGCTACTTGCATTGGTAAGAGCCCGGAGAAAAGGATCATTGATACCGTTGACAAACCTTACTACGATAAGATGCACCAGCGACTACAAACGCCCTATGCCAAGAGTATGAAGAAACTTAGGCAAAGTACAGTAGAACCTGTGTTGGGTACGCTGGTAAACTTTTTGGGCATGAGACGCGTAAACACCAGGGGAATTAAGCTAGCTAATAAATGTCTACTGATGGCTGCCATTGCTTACAACCTCAAGAAGATGATGAAATTCAAAATCAACAGACCCACGGCAGCAATGATGGAGCTGCCCAGAGAGGTAAATCAATTCTTCAATTCTCTTTTTTAAACTCTTCTCTAGCTGAATAATGGTGTCAAGTGCTCAAGAAGTAAAAAAACAGAGTAAGGGATAACTTATCAACAGAGTTATTCACAAATGAATAGATGAACTTAATTTTTTCGAAAAATGATTTCTATTGAGGAGTCGTGCAACAGCTACTGTTGTTGTGCGCTGGCCCCTTACTCAGTCGTTAATATGGTTTAAACAAAGTCTCAAGTCCTTAGCTGATTTCAAAATAATTTTCTCAGTCTCGT